>JAFLBG010000011.1 GCA_017303975.1 Bacteroidota bacterium | reverse complement strand
GCTTACTGCGTTGTCAGACGATAGTATTTGCGTGGGGAGCACCGCTCTATTTTCTGCATTACCTGCAGGATTAGACAATTACATTTTTTACGATGGATTTGCATCTGTTCAATCGGGTGCTTCTACTGCATTAACGTATGGCTCGGCACAAACATTTACGGTTACAGTAGTCGCCACAGAAGATGGCTGCAACAGCTTACCTAGCAATGCAATTAAAACAACAATTATAAATAATTTACCTGCTCCTATATTAAATTGCGGAGGCTCCAATTTAGACAGCTTAAGCTTTGTTTGGTCGATGGTGAATGGAGCTCAAGGATATGAGATAAGTATTAATGGTGGTGCTTATTCTGCCCCAAGCTCAGGCTCACTTGGACTTACCCATTTATTATCAGGATTAAATCCAAACGATTCTGCTACTGCAACTATTAGAGCCATTGGCACTCCTCCTTGCGGGAACAGCATGATTTCGAACTCCGTAACTTGTTTTACACGCATTTGCGACCCTATCTCCTTTACCCTTTCCGGACCCACCACTATTTGCGGAAACCAAGCTGTTACAGCTATTGCAAGCAATATACTTCCAAGTACCTATGCTATTAATTGGAACAGTGGTGCGGCACAAGGAGTTACCACTTTTTCAATGAACGTTACAACAGACACCACATTCACAGCTAGTGTTACCAACACAGCACAACCTACCTGTCCGTCTTTTACACAAATTTTAACTGTTGATTTAAATCAACTTCCAACACCTGTACTAACAAACAATGCAGGAAATGACAGTGTATGTTCTGGCCAACAAGTTGTATTTACAGCTAATCCGGCTACTTACGACAATTACGCTTTTTACAATGGTTTAGGATTGGTGCAAAACGGACCCAATCCTGTTTTTACTGCGAATAACTTATTAAGCACCTCCGTATTACAAGTAATAGCCACAGAACAAGGCTGCACAGGAGTTGCAAGCAATACGGTTAGTTTTGCAGTAATACCTCCGCTGCAATCTCCGCAAGTAACCTGCGGAAACACCACAAATACTTCTATCGAGTTTGACTGGAATAGTGTAACCGGTGCTACAGGCTATGAAATAAGTATTAATGGCGGTGCATTTACAACCGCTTCTTCCGGAGGTAATGGACTTACACATTTAATTACTGGCGCAACACAGGGCTCATCGGCTACCATTGAGGTTAAAGCCTTGGGTGGACAACCTTGCGGAAACAGTGTAATCTCATTTGCACAAACATGTTACGCTCAAAACTGTACTGCGATTAGTTTTAATGCTCCAACACAAATTAATCTTTGCGAGGGAGATACGGTAAACACAAGCATTTCTGGAATTAACATTTCGAATTACAGTACTTCATGGAATAACGGTGCGGCCGGGACATCTCTTACCTACTCTATTGCGCCAACAAACAATATCACCATTCCTGTAAGTGTAACTAACTTATCCGAAGCGCTTTGTCCATCGGCAACAAAGTACATCAGCGTTCAACTAACTCCTCTGCCTGTTGTATCTATTACTTCTAGCGCAAGCAATGATTCTACTTGTTCGGGCACACCAATTAGTTTTACTGCAAATCCTCAAGTTTACAGCAGTTACAGCTTTTATGAAAATTTTGCCCTTATGCAATCAGGCACAAATCCTGTATATACAACCAGCAATTTGCTTAACGGAAAAACAGTAAAAGTGCTTGTTAGCAATCAAGGTTGTGCTGACACATCAACAAATACAATTGCTACAACTGTAATAGTACCACTACCTGCTCCGCAAGTAAATTGCGGCACCACAACAAACAGCACAATTGTATTTACGTGGGATGCAGTACCGGATGCGCAAGGGTATATGGTAAGCGTTAACAACAGCTCCTATACCACACCAAGCAGTGGCACCAACGGGTTACTGCATACTATTACTGGACTAAACACAGGCGACTCCGCAACAATAGTTGTTATGGCGTTAGGGAAAGCTCCTTGTGGAAACAGCGCTCCGTCTAATGCTCAAACGTGTTATGCAATTCCTTGCACAGGAATTACATTTACATTATCCGGAACAACTCAGGTTTGTCAAGCCACACAGGCAATTGCTTCTATTTCCAATATTACACCTGCAACATTTAATTCCAGTTGGAATGGTGGTGTATTCGGCTCCACTACATCGTATTCAGTAGTTCCAACAACGGACACCACAATTCATGTTGTACTAAAAAACACAGCAGAGCCATTATGTCCAACGGCAGATAAAAGTATTTCTGTTGATTTTATTAATAAGCCGGTTGTAACACTAAGCTTAAGCGCAAGTAACGACAGTGTTTGTTTTGGCGTTCCTATTACATTAACTGCATCTCCTGCAACATATGATAATTATCAATTCTACAACGCCACATCGTCTTTAGCTTCTAGCGCAAATCCTGTTTACATTACAAACAACATTTCAGGAACATATTCATTTTATGTAGTGTCCAATTTTATGGGCTGTTTAGACACATCAGCAGCCAACTCGATTAGTATTGTACCATTGCCATTCGTAACATTTTCGGCAAGCGTAGCAAACGACTCCATTTGCCAAGGTGCTCCTTATACGCTTACAGTATCGCCTGCCGGACTTAGCAATTATCAATTTACGTACAACGGAAGTACTGTTCAAAACTCTTCTTCCAATGCTTACACGACAAGTGGACTAGCAGTTGGGAACAATCAAATTTTAGTAACGGCTTCTGATTATTTGGGATGCAGCAACACTCCTGCCGATACGGCAACTGTAGTTGTTTTGCCTTACACGTCCGTTACCCTTGCAGCAAATGCAACCGGCTCCATTTGCAACCATCAAACTGTTTTGTTTACGGCATCACCAAGCGGACTAAACCAATATACGTTCTACCTAAATAATTCAGTGGTACAAAATGGCCCATCAAATGTATATACCAATAACACACTTACAACTACCGATACCGTACGAGTTACTTCTACCAATAGCATTGGATGCGCTAGCAGCAAATCAAACGGGTATCATTTTGTTATAAATCCAACAGCCGACCCTGCAATAGACAACAACAATGACACTCTCTACTATTGTGTATCTTCCGCTACTGCACTGCAATTATCAGCATCTGTTGACACTGCTCTATATAATCCTGTTACGTATTATTGGAGCACAAATCAACAAACAAAAAACATTAGTGTAAATCCTACACAAAGTACGTGGTACTCGGTTTACACGGTGTTTAATGGCTGCCCAAGCTTATTGGATTCTGTTTTAGTTTTACTCGACAACCAAGCTCCACCAACCGTATCTGCAAGCAGCAGCGTACAAGGTGCAATATGTTTGGGCGACAGCATTTTGCTTACAGGAACAAGTAATGGGTTGTATTCAGTTTGGCTGAATGGCACAAATGACACTGTCTCTAAAACGAGCTCTGTTGTAGTAAAACCAATAACAGACTCTGTGTTTGTATTTAGGTCGAGCAACAAAGGTTGTGCTACAACTATTTCTGTTCCGGTAAAAGTAGACAAATGCCTAACCGACTTATCCGGACCAATTCCGCAAATAATTACACCTAACGGTGACGGTGCAAATGATAACTGGATTGTTCCGGACATAGATTATTTCCAAGAAAACAAGTTAATGATATACAACCGTTGGGGGCAATTGGTTTACAGCCAATCTCCATATTTAAATACTTGGACAGGAACAGACAACAGTAATAATGAATTGTCCGAAGGGTCGTATTATTATGTGCTTGATTTAGGAGGTAATTACGATAAAAAATTTGTTGGGTTTGTTGTAATACACAGATAGCAAGCATAAATAACAGAATTAAAAATAATTAATTTGACTAACGATATTATTATGAAGAATATAAAATGGATAGGATTATTGTTGTGCTTGGGCTTTGTACTTAGCATAAATGCACAACAATTACCAAGATACAGTGAGTATATGTTTGACAAGGCAATTATCAATCCTGCTTATACAGGAACAATTCCTTACATTAATTCAACACTGGCTTACCGTAAACAATTTACCGGTATTGAAGGCGCTCCTACTACTCAATTTCTAACTTTTCATGCACCCATACAAAAGAAAAATATTGGACTAGGATTAAAAGTTGTAAACGATAAAGTGGCTACTATAGCTACCACTTCTTTTGCAGGCATGTTTTCGTATTATATCGGATTAGGCAATGGTCGATTATCAGTTGGTTTAGAAGCTGGATTAATCAATCAAAAAATTGATTTTACCAATTTAGTTCGCCACGATGCGGTTGACAACGCAATATCTGCAAATACACAAAACAAAATGGTTCCGGATGCATCTGTTGGATTGTATTACCAAACCAAATCTTTTTTTATTGGATGGAGTTCTTTTCAATTAATTAAAAGCGAATTAAATTTTACTCCTGATTACGGAAGAAGTCTGGTGTCAAGACTTTGGAATCACAATTATGTTGTGGTTGGAGGTAATTTCGGGAAAAACGAAGACCTACGCTTCGAGCCATCTATGCTAATCAAACATGTAAGTCCGGTGCCCATTCAAATTGACTTGAACGCCAAAGCTTTGATAAAACAACTAATTGCAGTAGGTGCAACCTACCGCGTAAACGAAGCAATTGTGGCAATGGTAGAACTACAAATTAAAGACCAATTTCGCATTGGATACGCTTTCGACTATACAACCAGCAAACTAGCTTCCTACCAAAATGGGACACACGAAATTTTATTTACGTACAGAAAAAAATTATTGCCACCTGCTCGCGATAAAGAAATTCATCCTAGATATTATATCTATTAACTGCTATGAGAAAATTTTTACTATTAACAATATTCTTTGCTTGCGTATTCTCGCTTTCCGGATTAGCGCAAAAAAATCTAACGAAAGGAAATGCCTATTTCGACAGAAATATGTTTAAAGAAGCTATTCCATACTTTAAAACAGAAATGGAAAATGGCGACACCAAAAGCAAAGAAGAAGCTACCGAGAAACTGGCTGATTGCTACCGTTTATTGGGAGAATTTGCAGATGCAGAAATTATTTACAAAAAACTAGTACAGCGTGCTAAAAAAAATCCAAATCATGTTTTAAATTATGCCTTGTCGTTAAAGGCTAGCTCTAAATACCAAGAAGCCTCCGAAGAATTTAAAAAATATGCACAATTAAAACCCGAAGATCCAATGGGTTCGGTTTATATTGAATCTTGTAAACTCGCTCAACAGTGGCTAGATGCAAACATTGGAAACGAGGTAAAGAATCTTGAGTTTATAAATACCGAGCATTCGGAATTTTCTGCAATCTTGTATAAGAAAGGAATTGTATTTTGTTCTTCACGCCCAGGAAGCAAAAAAAAGCTTATTTCGTTTGATGGAGGCGCAAACAATCCGTCTTTAGATTTTTATTATGTGGACTTAAGTGTATCTAAAGACTCTTTGCGTGTAACACCTTTTGAGGCAGGTAAACTTAGTACCTATATGCACGAGGGCCCTGCTGCATTTACAACTTCCGGAGACACCATTTATTTTACACGAACCGTAAAAGGAGAACGCGACCCAAACAAAGATGTGGTTGTAAAAGTTTTACAAATAATGGAAAGTCATAAAACTCCCGAAGGATGGAGCGAACCGGCAAGTGCGTTTTCATTTAATAGCACCAAATATTCTGTGGCACATCCAAGTATTTCTCCGGATGGAAAAACAATAGTATTTATGTCTGATATGCCCGGAGGTAAAGGCGCTACAGATATTTACAAAACAGAAAAACAAAGCGATGGAAACTGGAGTACTCCAACAAATTTGGGCGACAAAGTAAATACATTTGGGCATGAACTCTTTCCCTTTCTATACGATTCAAAAACAATTTATTTTTCATCGGACGCACATCCGGGCATGGGAAAACTAGATGTATTTCAAGCCAAGCTAGTAAACGACACTTGGACATCGGTAACAAATCTTCAACCTCCAATTAACTCTATTGGCGATGATTTTAGTTTTGTAATGGACAGGAATTATAGACAAGGTCTTTTAAGCTCCGACAGGTTTGATTCTAAAGGTCTAGAAGATGTGTATGCATTCTCGGAATTTGAACCTATAAAAATTATTGTGGATGGAGGAAGCTTTAAAATAGCCGACAACTCTATGTTTGACGGATTACGCTACAAACTGGTTGACAACACAACTAAAAAAGATGTCTCCATTCCCTCTAAAAATGGCTATTACACGTTTACTCCTGAGCAAAGCAAGCTTTATACTATTTCTATTCGTAAAGATGGTTTCCCGTACAACAAAATAGATTTTGATTTTACTCGAAATACGACACAGTCTTATTTAGATTTGAACATAGAACCAAAATCAAAAAGTATTTATGTAGAAGGAATTCTTAAACAAGAAATGAGAGACACGAGCGGCATAATGAAAGACTTGCCAATTGCTGGCTCTACAGTTCAATTGAAAGATGTATCGAATGTTTTAGCAACAACTACTTCTACTTTTAAAGGAGAGTTTAACCACAAAAAAGAAATAAAAGCAGAAACCGATGCAAAAATAATTGCACTAAAATCGGGGCAAAAGGCTCTAGCAAACCAACAACGACAATTTACTATTGTAGGAGATGTTACCGATGATGAAGATGAGGAGTTGGACGATGTAACAATAGAATTGGTAAAGGATGGTAAGACACTAGAAATAATCAGTTCGAATATCTTGGGATTATACAATCTAAAAACTAGATTAAATGAATCAGAAAAATATTCCTTTAAAGTATCTAAACAAGGCTACATAACAATTGAAATGCCTATAGATGCGAGAGACTACAAAACAGCCAATGCAAAAAACAACATTTTCAAACCTATTATTTTAGTGCCTTCCGGAGAGAAAAAATCGGAAGAAATTAGAATGGAAGAAATTTTCTCAGGCCCTAAAACTGCCACAACTACTCCAGTTATTAAAAAAGAACAAGGAACACCAATTGCTGTAACAGGAAGTGTTAAAGACAATGAAGAGAATCCGGTAAAGGGCGCACAAATTACAATTACAGAAAACAACAATGTAATAGGAAAAAAAACATCGGATGAAAATGGAAATTACACATTCACCGTTCAATCAGGAAGTGATTATGTAGCAACAGCTACAGGCAAAGGTTTTTTTCAAAATGATGTTAAAATAAATACGCAAGGCTCAAAAGTGTCAAGTATGAATATAGAGCATAAAATGTCTGCCATTGTGTTGAACAAAACCATACGTATGGATAATATTTATTACGATTACAATAAAATTACATTACGTTACGAATCGGTAAATATGCTAGACAACCTAGTGAATTTTATGGTCTCCAATCCAAGCTTGGTTATAGAGTTATCCTCTCATACAGATGAACGTGGCTCTGATGAATACAATCAAAATTTATCGGAAGGAAGAGCATTAAACACTGCCAAATATTTATTCTTAAAAGGAATTGCTCAAAATCGTGTGGTGTATAAAGGTTTTGGCGAAACTCGTCCAGTTAAACGCAATGCATCAACAGAAGAAGAGCATCAATTAAATAGAAGGACAGAATTTAAGGTTATTAAGCAGTAATTTTTTTTATAAAAGAGGCGACTATTCCTTCCTTTATTTAGTTAATTTTAGCCATTAATTTACATTATTGAAATATCATAGTTTTATGAGTCAACACTTAAGTGAACAAGAGATTAATAGACGTAATTCGTTAGAAGAATTAAGAAAGATTGGGATTGATCCTTATCCCGCGGAGCTTTTCGAAGTAAATACTTCTACAAAAGAAATTTTAGATAATTATGAGCGTGACAAACTGAGCTTTAAGAATATCAGCATTGCCGGCAGAATAATGACTAGGCGCATTATGGGAAATGCATCTTTCTTAGAGCTGCAAGATTCTAAAGGTCGTATCCAAGTGTACATTAAACGCGATGATATTTGTCCCGGAGATAATAAGGAATTATACAATGTAGCCTTTAAAAAATTATTAGATATTGGCGATATTATAGGGGTTACAGGGTATGTGTTTACTACACAAGTGGGAGAGACTACTATTCATGCAACTTCTATGAAAGTATTGTGTAAATCGTTGCGTCCCTTGCCTATTGTAAAAACAGATGCAGAAGGAAAAGCACACGATGCATTTACCGACCCCGAGCAACGCTATCGTATGCGCTATGTTGATTTAATTGTGAACTCCGAGGTGCGTGATGTATTTAGAAAGAGAACACAATTGGTAAATACCATGCGTACTTATTTAAATGACAAAGGGTATTTAGAAGTTGAAACGCCTATTTTGCAGCCTTTGTACGGAGGTGCGGCAGCGCGTCCATTTAAAACTCATCACAACACGTTAGACATGCCCCTGTATTTGCGAATTGCAAATGAGTTGTATCTCAAAAGGCTTATTGTTGGTGGATTTGATGGCGTATACGAATTCTCAAAAGATTTTAGAAACGAGGGAATGTCTCGCTTTCACAATCCGGAGTTCACGCAAATAGAACTCTATGTAGCGTATAAAGACTACAATTGGATGATGGATTTGGTGGAAGAAATGGTAGAAAAAATTGCCATGGACATTCACGGAACAACAGAAGTAAAAGTTGGTGAGAATGTAATTAATTTCCAACGTCCATGGAAACGTTTTACCATGTATGAAGCGATACAACATTTTACAGGTGTCGATATATCTGCCATGAATGAGGCTGAAATGACCGATGCAGCTAAGAAAATGGGCATTCACATTGACAAAACAATGGGAAGAGGCAAAATAATAGATGAAATTTTTGGAGAAAAATGTGAGCCTTTATTAATTCAACCCACGTTTATTACTGACTATCCGGTAGAGATGTCTCCGCTTGCAAAACGCCATCGCTCTAAAGAAGGATTAGTTGAGCGTTTTGAAGCTATCTGTAACGGGAAAGAAATCTGCAATTCCTTTTCAGAATTAAATGACCCTATTGACCAACGCAAACGTTTTGAGGAACAATTAGAGCTAGGTAAGCGCGGAGATGAAGAGGCAATGGTATTAGACGAAGATTTTTTACGTGCGATTGAGTATGGAATGCCGCCTACAGCCGGCTTAGGAATAGGGATTGACAGATTGAGTATGATTATGACAAACTCTAATTCTATTCAAGATGTGTTGTTCTTTCCGCAAATGAAAGCCGAGCAATAGCTTGTGGGGTTGAGCTTTCATTCATGAGCGCTAAAATAAAAGTTAAAACCTGCGAACTAAATGAAAGCCGAGCAATAGCAAATGTGTTTGAACTTCCATTCTAAAATAGTTACTAGAATATCTGAGTCAAATTGAAATTGATAAATAAAGAACAGTGGACAATACAAAAGCAAGAAAATACTTTTCTTGCTTTTGTGCTTTTTATAGCCGCGTTACTTAGGTTTTATCACTATTCCGATTTCTCAATAACAGCAGATGAAGTAAGTGCCATACAGCGTGCTCAATTTAGTCGCATTTCTGATTTGATTAGTTTGGGAGTATATACAGACACACACCCACCATTTGCCCAACTGCTCCTATTCTACTGGATAAAAATTTTCGGCATTTCAGAAGCCTCCGTGCGATTACCTTTTGTGGCAATGGGAACAGGGAGTGTTTATTTTTTTTACAAAGCAGCAAAAAATCTGTTTGGCACAACCTCCGCACTACTAATATCCGCATTTATTGCAACATCAGAATTTGCAATACTCTATAGTCGCTTGGCAAGACCTTATTCTCCCGGTTTGTTTTTTTCTGGCTTGTGCTTTTGGATGCTAACTGAACTATTTACCACTAACCCAAAAAACAACTATTATTTTGTTTTTTCTATTGCCTTAGCAGGAAGTTGTTACTCACATTATTTTTCAGCCCTACAAGCTTTTTTAATAGGAACACTAGGCATCTTCTTCATCAACAAAAATCAATTGATAAAATATGGGGGTAGTTGCACTATTGCAATTATACTTTTAGCCCCTGCGTATAAAATCATTATACATCAATTTGGGATGAAAGGTCTAGGAGCCTCTGAGGGAGGTTGGTTAGCACCACCTGATATTTACTTCATAAAAAGCTACCTACTCTATTGCTTTAGCAACTCAAAGTTGCTGCTGCTAGTTACAGGAATTACAGCTTGTGTTGGAATATTTTTCTTATTCAAAAACAAAGCGAGCAGCACTACATCCGAAATTCTAAAAAAACAACTTTTCATTATTTTACTTTTCGCATTGCCACTAGCGATTGGCTACATCTATTCAGTAGAGCGAAGTCCAATATTGCAAAAATCAATTTTACTATTTTCTTTTCCGTATTTGGTGCTATTTATATTCTCCTTCGTGCAGAATACTGCCCTTCAATTTACAAGCATTGTGTTACTTTTTATCAGCACACTAGTTACATGCTATGCCAACAAATTTTATTCAACCGCTCGCTTTGGCGACTTCAAAAATATTTCCTTGCAATTCCAAAAGAATGACTCGCTATACGGAGCTAAAAATGTGAGCAAAGCCATAAATGTGGTTGGGCCCTACTCTATTCATTATAATTTTAATCGATTAAAATATAGGGCAAACCTACTTTCCTACATAAACAATGGCGGAGCGGAACTTCAAAAATATGTTCATCTGCTAGACACCTGCAATACAAACTACTTTTCGTTCGCGTGGACAACACGTTACAGCCCATATGAAATTACCGAAATGATTCAAGATAAATTTCCTAAAATGTTAGAAGAAGTATTTTACTTCAATAGCAGCTACTATCTATTTTCAAAAAAAGAAACTGAAGATAAATCTATTTCTAATCCTAAATACATAAATACGCTAGAACCTTCTAAAGAAGCACCATTTTGGAGTTCGAGCAATTACCTTACTGACTCAGCAACAAACCAAAAATATTTTATACTAAACGAAAAAGTAGAATACAGTCCAACATTTGAGTGCGACCTTAAAAAAATAATCTCTTCTGTAAATGACATAATTCATTTCAAGATTGAGGCAACGTTGGAGGACACAACCGCTGATGGAGATATTGTACTTGATTTTTCGAGAGATGGAAAAAATTATAGTTGGCAAGCCAACAAGCTTCATTGGTTTAAATTACCCAATTCAAATTTTGTACGTGCGTACATTTCTGTTACGGTTCCATTCAATTGCAAAGGTTCAGATATACTAAAGGCGTATGTTTGGAACACTTCCAAAAAATGTATATTTATACATCAGTTGCGAATTTCAGTTAAAGATGGGAATCCATTGATGTACGGAAAGCGAATGGATACAATTAATTAATTATGTCAGACACAACAAAACATTCAATAGGTGTAATTGGCGGTGGTAGTTGGGCTACGGCTATAGTAAAAATCTTATCGACAAACGAAGAAAAAATAAATTGGTGGGTACGCAATGAAGATAACGTTTCTTTCATAAAAAAACATGGGAATAATCCATCCTATCTAAGCTCTGTTTCATTAGATGTAAATAAGATAGTTGTTGATTCCAATTTGCACCATGTACTCAGCAAGTCGGATATAGTAATCTTGGCTATTCCATCTGCCTTTACAGATGGGATGATGAACCAATATAATGTAACTGATTTATCGAACAAAATCGTATTCTCTGCCATAAAAGGAATCATTCCGGAACACAACTTAATAGTTGGGGACTATCTACATAAAATAAAAAAAGTACCTATTGAGAACATTGGAGTAATTACCGGTCCATGCCATGCAGAAGAAGTAGCAATGGAAAAATTATCTTATTTAACTATCGCTTCTCAAAATCAAAAAAACGCAACCTATGTAGCAGAAAAAATGACTACTCGGTTCATAAAAAATACTGTGTCTGACGATATTTATGGAACAGAGTATTCGGGTGTATTAAAAAATATTTTTGCAATAGCGAGTGGAATATGCCACGGACTGGGCTATGGAGATAATTTCCAAGCAGTACTAATATCGAATGCTATTCAAGAAATAAAAAGATTTGTAGATGCAGTACATCCTATCACAAGAGATATAAATAGCTCTGCATACCTTGGCGACTTGCTAGTAACAGCGTATTCGCAATTTAGCCGAAACAGAACTTTCGGGAATATGATTGGCAAAGGATACTCAGTAAAGTCGGCTCAAATGGAAATGAATATGATAGCTGAAGGATATTATGCAGTTAAGTGTATTAAAGAAATTAACAAACATTATCAAGTGCACATGCCTATTACAGATGCTGTCTATAATATTGTTTACGAAAAAATATCGCCTTCTATCGAAATCAAATTATTAACTGATAAACTTTCGTAGGTGTTGAATAAGAAAAAAGCAATTGACTTTGGAAAATATTTTTTCATTTTCTACATATTGTTTTTTTTACTCAGCTATTATTTTTATTCCGATTGGATTTATGCTTTCCCTAGAAACACGCATGCATGGACACAATCAGACAGATATGCACTTGCCATGCATTACTACGAATACGGGAATAATTTATTCCACCCTGCCCTTTATAATCTTAGAACAATAGAAGGAATTACAGCCTCCGATTTTACGATTCACGAATACCTAGTTTCTAAACTAATGAGCCTGTTCGGAAATTCCAACCCAATTGTATTTCGATTGTACACACTATTATACTGCTCATTAGGACTATTTCTATTCTTTAGACTTATCCAACAACTAACAAATTCTGTTTTATGGGGAATAATCGCGACATACTTCGTTTATTTAATTCCTGTGTATGCTTACAACCAAGACGGGTTCATCCCATCGGCTACTTCCTTTTCTAGTTTTCTAATTGGCTTGTACTTTTTGCACCAGTCAAATCATTCTAAGAAACCTTTATTAACCATCATGAGTGTTTGTTTTTTTGTTCTAGCAGCCTTATGCAGACTCCCATTTGCAATATTTCTGATAGCACTATTACTAAAATATTGCCTAGAAAGTATTAAACAAAAACAGTTAACATCAGAGTTGAAAATAATAGGAGTTGGTATTTTTCTTTTTATATCACACACCATATACTCATTCTATTTGGGAAATAAATATGGATACTCCTTTCTATTTAAACCGCTTACCATAAAAAGCATTAATGACTTTAAAATTGTTTTTCAAAATACTACAGAGCGCTGGATATTTATTTATTTCACAAAATTTCATTATTCAATTATTCTTTTGTTGATAAGCATATTCTTGTTTCTACGAAAAAAAACAACACCTGTATTCTCACTTGTTTTTATTGGGCTTTCTGGAATAGGAACTCTCTGCTACCTTATACTGCATGGAATGCAGCTAATAGATCACGACTACTATTTTATAGACACATTACTTCCTGTAACCGTCTTATTGCTTTCATTTATGCTATCTAGAATAGATATAAAGTCGAAGGTGCTTAATAAAGCCGTTACGTTTATATCTATAATTCTTTTAATTGGTGCTTCACGTGATTGTAAAGCAGTATTGAACGAGCGATTTATTCTACATACCGGCAATAGAGTTGATCAAACTACCGAAGCTTTTAAAAATTCGAATTTTTTCCTTGATACTATTGGAGTTCCGAAAGACGCAAAAATATTAGTAGTTCAGGCTTACACAACTAACATTCCGTTTATGCTAATGAAGCGCAAAGGATACGCAATTGTGCTAGCAGAAATGGATTACAATAGAGAAAATTATTTTGAGAAAAATTTTAGCTATGTAGTAATGCCCACCCAATACATGCTTCAAGAAGTAATTGGCTTTTACCCTAAACTGCTAAATCATTTACAATTTGTAGCCTGTAATGGAAAAATATCCGTTTACAAATACAACAATATAGCCTCCAGTCAAAGTATCGAAAGCTTTGTAGGAATAAGTAACGCTAGTTGTATTCACTATTTCCCTAAAACCAATTTATCAAGCTGGACAAAAGAAGAAGTGGTTATTGCAAATCAAGATTCTGTTTACACCATAAAAAATGGAGATGAATACCCAATGATATGGAACTACAAACTTGAAAAAAAAGACTTGCAAAAAACAGCATTTCTATTTAAAGGTAAAATCCAGTTGGAAAACAATTCTAAACTGCACTTTGTGCAAACTAGCAAAAACAAAGAAAAAGAATATTGGTTTATGAGCTACTCTGCCAACGAATACAGCTATTTGAGGGAGAGTAATTATAGTTGGACCGATTTTTATTTTATGTTTCCAACCCCTTCTAATTGCAGTGAAGGAGATGAAATGAAACTATACTTGTACAACGAATCAAAAAAAGAATTTCATCTCAAAAATGTACAAATAACCACTATACGTTATTAGATTTATAATAATCGATAATTAATTGCGCTTTTGCTTTTCCAACAACAGGAATGAGCTCTTCCAACGATTGCTGTTTTACAGCAGCTACAGATTTGAAATGAATAAGTAATTTTTGTGCAGTTGCATCACTTACTCCTTTTATTTGCGTAAGCTCTGTTTTAATTGTTCCTTTCTCTCTGCGCTTTCGATGATGGGTGATTCCAAATCGGTGTGCCTCATCTCGTATTTGTTGTATAATCTTTAGGGTCTCCGATTTTTTATCAATATACATCGGCAAAGAATCACCTGGATAATATATTTCTTCCAATTTTTTTGCGATTCCAACAATTGTTACCTTGCCTCGCAAACCTAGCTCTTCCAAACTCTTCAGGGCAGAACTTAATTGTCCTTTTCCTCCGTCAACAATAATTAATTGGGGCAACTCTTGCTTTTCATCCAGCAAACGTTTGTACCGTCTGTGTATTACTTCTTCCATAGAAGCAAAGTCATTAGGACCTTCTACCGTTTTGATGTTAAAATGTCGATAATCCTTTTTACTTGGCTTCCCATCTTTAAATACAGTCATTGCAGCAACAGGAAATGCACCTTGAAAATTTGAGTTGTCAAAACATTCGATATGCCTAGGCTCAACTAACATTCGCAAATCTTTCATCATCTGTTGCATAATTCGTTTTGTATGCCTATCCGGATCTACTAAAAGTTCTTGCTTAGCTTTTTCTCGAATATAAAACTCCAAGTTCTTTTGAGAAAGCTCCATCAACCTCCTTTTATCGCCAATTTGAGGCGTTATAAAATTAATCCCTTCAATTTCTGTTTCAAGCGAAAATGGAATCAATATTTCTTTCGATTGGCTATTGTATCGTGTACGGAGTTCTGTTATTGCCAATTCAAGCAACTCTTCTTTTGTCTCATCAAGTTTTTTCTTCAATTCCAATGTATGCGATTGAACAATAGAACCATTCAACACTTTAAAATAATTTACATACCCCGATTTTTCATCCGTAGCAATCGTAAAAACATCTACATCATGTATAGTAGGATTCACCACAGTGCTTTTACTTTGAAATTGCTCTAACAACTCAAGTTTTTCTTTAATAGTTTGCGCTCTTTCAAATTCATACTTCTCGGAATAGCCAATCATCAACTGCTTAAAATGCCGAATAACCGAAGAAATATTGCCTTTCAAAATTTCCTTTATCTGATCTATAGAATTAGCATAGTCTTCCTCCGTTTGTAAATTTTCGCAAGGCGCTTTGCAATTGCCAATGTGATATTCCAGGCACAGTTTAAATTTTTTCTTTTCTATATTCTCAATACTAAGCGGAAGATTGCAGGTTCTTAGTGGATATAACTGTCTTATTAAATCAAGCAGCGTGTGCATTACTTTCACCGATGCATATGGACCAAAATAAGCAGATCCATCACGAATAAAATTTCGCGTATAAAAAACACGAGGAAATTTTTCTTTCTTTATACATATCCACGGATATGTTTTGTCATCCTTCAAAAGAACATTATACCTAGGCTGATACTCCTTTATTAAACTATTTTCAAGAAGCAATGCATCAAACTCGGTATTGGTAATTACAAACTTAATATCAACAATTTTACTGACTAAAACCGCTGTCTTTCCACTCTCATGCACATCCTTTTGGAAATAAGACGACACTCTTTTCTTCAAATTTTTTGCCTTGCCCACATAAATTAATTTGCCATCAATATCAAAATATTGATACACACCTGGATCTTGCGGAAGTGTTGTAAGTAGTAAAGATATTTTTTCTCTAACAGTCAATGCATTTAATAATCTTGATTAAAAATATTAATAAATTAGCACATTAAAATTAATCTTATGCGTATTCTTCTTCTTATCATTATTTCTGCGTTATGCGCTTGCACTACCCCTATAAAATATTCAGATGTAAAAGTCAACAATCAATTTAGCATACACGTTCCTGATTTTATGCAGCCCACAAATGAAATACACCAAAAAGCAGCATTGCAATACCAAAATTTAGAAAAAGAATTTTATTTACTTGTTATAAACGAAAGCAAAGAGCAGATGAAAGCTTATGACCTAGATTATGATTTAGATTCGTATTATAAAAATATTGTATCAACACCTTTTACAGAACAATTAAAGAATGGAAAAGTGAGTATGCCGGGCAGAATGGACATACACGGAAAAAAAGCACTTATTTCCGAAATAACAGGAAATATTAATAATGCTGACATTTACTATAAACTAACTGTAATAGAATCTCCTGAACACTTCTACCAGGTTGTTACCTGGACAAAAGCTGAAAACAAAGAAAAAATGAGCCTTGTAATGGACTCTGTTATCCAATCCTTTAAAGAAATAAACTAGTTTCTATTCATTCGAATCAAGGAACGCACTATTTATTCCTATTCGAATTCCAAATTGATTAAATGTTGTGTTGCTAAAAGAACTAACCAGTTCAACACGAAAAATTCGTACGATATTATCTATTCCATATCCTAGCTCATAATAACTGTTTGATGTAGAAGTATACAAATAGCTGCAAAATAAATTTTCCTTAATCGCTTTATCTCTGATATAGGCAATCTGTGAAAACAAAAATTTTCTTGTTTGAAAATGTGCAGATGCCTGTACAAAATAGTTGTTGGTAGAGTACTTATAATACGGCAGCAACCTATATCCCAATAAGTTTGGCTGTATAATTGTTTGATTACCCATAAAATGGTTGTAATCTGGGAAATTCATTTTCCTATTATTAATAAAAAATCCACCTCTGCATCCTAAATCCAATGTTGCTCTAATTCCAATTTGTCGAGTTGTGGTTATACCTGCTTGAACCAAATCGAAATCAACGGAACTACCCAAAATAGCATTCCATCCTTTTGTATAACTAAACGAAAGCTCGGTGAGTTGCTTTTCTATTGATTCTTTCTTTCCATTTACAATTCTATATTTTTTCCAAGGCTGGTATTTTATTTCTGCAAAAGATGTAAGCGCTGTATAATTTGAAAATGTAGTAAGTTGAAGCTCTTCACTATATGGCGAATTAGAAGTAAATGCTCTCTCCTTATAGTCAAACCAAGGCTTTGCAGTAGGACTATTAAAAAGTTGATACCTACTTGCCAATTCCGATGAAAAAGAGAAACTAAATTTATCCGACACTGCTTTATCTATACCCAATTGCAAGTATTGTTTTTCATATAGTTTAGCATAACTTCTCTCTCCCATCAATGTGTAAAGCGAATTAATATAGTGAATGATTGGATTACGGCTATTCAATTGTGAAACAAACAATCCTCCCTCTAAATATAAGCTACCTGGTTTATGCTTAGAACCATATTCGTATTGTATTTTAGCTTTCCCGCTATATTTTTCTCTTGCAAACGAATATCTTCCGGTTGGAGCAACAATAAAACGTTTTCCATTCTTACATTTCTTTCTATATTCTGTTCTTAAATTTAAAACATACCCCTCAACTGTATTAAACTCCAATCCGGCAATTGGAGATAATATCTCAATAGATTGAGAAGAGTCGATCTTTATTGTTTGCGTATTGAAAATAAATCCCCAATTAAACGACTTAGATTTTTTGCCTTTAGAGGCAGTGGTGTCTTTACTTGCTCCTGTAATACTTGTGTCCTTAATTGTATAATCTCTCTGTTCCTCAAAAGACAAAGGAATACTGCGCACATTGGCCCAATACAAACTATCTTTTCCATAAGCACTGCTATCTACCTCCAGCGTATTGTCTTCCAGAATATCTGCTGATTCTTGTTTTTTTTCTTCTTCCTTTTCATAGGCTTTCATCATTTTACGCATACCGCGCAAACTCAGTTTTTTTTCTCCACTTAGTATTTTTTCAAAATCCTCTTCTTGTCTTGCTTTTACTTTAGTTACTTCAGCAGCCTTTTCCGGCTCTGACTTAATGTCAATCAATTCTTTAGGAGGCGCTACTTTTTCGTTGATTTTTATCTTATAGTTTTTAGTTGTTGCATGGTACTTAGCTTCAAAATCAATACCCAATGGACTTCCAGACAACACATAGCTATGTGCTACTGGCAACCATATTTTATCTTGCACCTCAAGATACACTTGATTTATTATTGCATTTATTCCCTCTTTCTTCACTTTTAAACTTACGCTTTGTATGCTCCATAAATTTTCCAAAATATTTATAGTTCCTTCAAAGAGATTATCTCCTTTGGATTTTGGAGTAACTCTAATTTTATTTATTTGATGAACACCATCAAAATAAGAGCCTTCGAACTTAAATGAATAATAGGAAAACGCTTTGGGAGATAGCGGAGAAACAGCCTTATTTACTAAAGGTTTATAAAAGCTACTGTTGATATAACCCACAGGGCTTGGTAAGCTATCTTCGAAGTTAGAACGAACAGACAACACTCGCTCTTTAAATGTATTGGGGTGTTTGAAAAATATTTGACTAGTGCTTTCAACAAAAAAAATCTTTTGTTTAATTTTTTCTATCTCTGCTTTATCTTGTTTGTTGGCTAATTTTTCAATTAACCAGGGTAAATCATTTAGCTTGGCATTCCCACGCATATACACATCTGCGCTGTACTCTAACAATTGATGTTCGTAAAATTTAGCCATGGATATAGCTTTTCGCATAATTGTGTATGCAGGATCTTCGGTATTCTTTCCAATTTTAATTTCGCCTAAATTATACGAAACCTCTTTCAAAATTATATTTAGCTCTACCTTATCTTTTTCGATTCTAATTTTTTGATTCTCGTTTGCGTAGCCCAAACAATGAAACACCAACGTGTAATCGCCCTCCGGCAATTTCATTTCAAAATAACCGTCTATATTACTTGCTACGCCCGACTTCAATTCCTTTACATAAATTCCGACAAAAGGCAGCACTTCGCCTTTATTTGTTAGCGTTGTTCCTTTTATGCCTCCGGTTTGTGAAAAGCTAGATATGGATAAAAAAATAAAATAGATAAGTTGCTTTAACTTCATTACTAATACATATATTTTTCACTTCACTTAGATTGACAACACCACATCATCAGTTACTACTAAAAAATTCCTGTATAATTAAATGGTGTAATCGACAGAAGTTCTTTTCTAACGGAATCCTTAATTGCTAGTGATTTAACAAACTGATGAATTTCCTTTTGTGAAATTTGAGTTGTACTACGTGTAAGCTCCTTCAATGCTTCGTATGGCTTAGGGAAACCCTCTCTTCTAAGGATAGTCTGTATCGCTTCGGCTACCACCACCCAATTCTTTTCTAAATCAGCATCAATAGTCGGTTTGTTTAATTCGATTTTCCCTAATCCTTTCAACAACGATTCATACGCAATTAGAGTATGCGCAAACGGCACACCAATAGCACGAGTAACGGTAGAATCTGTTAAATCACGTT
Organism: Bacteroidota bacterium; assembly: GCA_017303975.1. Classification (NCBI taxonomy): domain Bacteria; kingdom Pseudomonadati; phylum Bacteroidota; species Bacteroidota bacterium. Next base: position 70,115 of record JAFLBG010000011.1, on the reverse strand, counting down.
GAAGCCTTGACACTGGTAGTTTTGCCGACAAATGCTCAAATAGTGCGTTAGCTATGCCCAAATTGCCTTCCGAATTTTCAAAATCTATCGGATTAACCTTATGCGGCATTGCCGAAGAGCCTACTTCATTTTTATTAATCTTTTGCTTGAAATAGCCCATGGAAATGTACTGCCAAAAATCTTTATTCAAGTCTAATAAAATTGTATTGATTCGCTTCAAGCAATCAAACAGCGCAGCCATATTATCGTAATGCTCAATTTGCGTAGTGTATTTCAACCGTTTCAATTGCAAATTTCTATTCAAAAAAGTTGTAGCAAACTTTTCCCAATTGGTCGCAGGATAAGCCACAGCATGCGCATTGAAATTTCCGGTTGCTCCTCCAAATTTACCACAATAGTCGATTTTACGTAATTGTTGCAGTTGAGCTTCCAGCCTTTCTATAAACACTGCAATCTCTTTTCCAAGTTTAGTGGGCGATGCAGGTTGTCCATGTGTGTGTGCCAACATAGAAACAGGTAGCCACGCTTTTTTCAGCGCACTAAGCTTTTGCACAACCTCTCCAATTTTGGGCAAAACAACTTCATTAACGGCATGCTTAATACTTAAAGGAACTGCAGTATTATTAATATCTTGAGAGGTAAGCCCGAAATGCACAAATTCCTTTTCTTTACTCAATCCAATTTTATCAAACTCCTTCTTTAAAAAATATTCAACAGCTTTCACATCGTGATTTGTCACTTTTTCAATGTCCTTTATTTCTTGGGCATTCTTACTTGAAAAATTTGAGACAATAGAACGAAGTGATTTAGTTTTAGCAGAAGACAGCGGCTTTAATTGTGGCAATTTAGCATTGGACAGCGCTATAAAATATTCTACCTCTACAAAAACTCTGTATTTGATAAGTGCATACTCTGAAAAATAGTTGGACAATGGTGTTGTTACTTTTCTATATCTGCCATCAATAGGCGATGTTGCTGTAAGTTCTGTTAGTTGCATATTTAAAAATACTAAATTAATTCGCTATTACATTGCACCTATTCCAATTGACCCTATTGCAGTTAAATGCTAGGTGCTATTTTACTTTCTCAAATACCTCTATCAGCTTTTTTTGTTCATTCTCCCAACAAAGTTCTTCGGCAGCTTTTATACAATTCTGTTTCCAAATTAAAAGTTGCTGCTTATTTACAAAAATCGAATTTATAGCATCAGAAATTTCCTTAGGAGCTACCGTTTGAACGCACGTTCCAACTTGATAGGCATCAACAACTTTCCTCAACTCTATCAAATTACTTGTCAATACGGGGGTTTGAGCCTGTATGTAATCGAATATTTTATTTGGCAAACTGTATTTGTAATTCAGGCAAGTGTCTTTATCTAAGCTAACACCCAGATCAGCACATTGAGTATACTTTATAAGCTCCGAGTATGGCTGCTTAGCAATAAATTTTACTTTTTGCGAAAGCTGCAACTGCACTGTTTTTATTTTCAGTTTTTCAATAACATCACCACCTCCAATAATGAGTAACAATGCATTATCAATAAACAACATAGCCTCCACTAACTCTTCCGCACCTCTATTTATATTAATACCTGAGCCCTGAAGAATAATTATATTCTTATCATCAGGCAATTCAAGCATGCTACGAGTCACATTATTTTTAAGTGCAATACGTCTAGGAATATTTCTTACTACGTGAAAGTGAACATTGTATTTTCCCTCTAAAATTTCCGCAATTGAATTATTAACCGTGTATGTATATTTCAATTTTGGAACAATACTTCGTTCAAGATATTCCCATATTCTCTTCTTAACCGGATTATTTTGAAGCTCTGGAACTTCTGTAAATAGCTCATGACTGTCATACACTAATTTAAACCCTCTTAATTTAGCTGCTACATAATTAGCTGCAAGCGTATCTAAATCATTCGCCAACAAAATTTCTGATTTAGAAAATAACAACATAAAAAATAGTCGCAAATTATACTCTAAATAAAAAAGAGGTCCTGCAGTAAAAAGCAATAGCATTCTTTTGGTCTCGAATGTCCACTCTTTGGGAATAGGAAGGCTATTAGGAAGCTTGCGTCCAATTAAAAAAACAGAAAAACCCATTTCCTGAAGCGTACCGCAAACTTTATTTACACGTTGATCGGTAACTAAATCATTCGTTACCGAAACAATTATTTTACGCCTATTTTGTGGAGGATGCATTTATTATTCTTAAGCCAATAATTTATGTGCAAGATAAAACACTTATATAAAATAATAGCTAGTATTATCATATTTGTATATTTATATACGCTATGCAACTACAAAACAACATTTCGTTAAAACCTTATAATACCTTTGGTATTGATGTTAATGCAAAATTTTTTACCGAAGTAAGCTCCGAAGAAAACCTAAAAGAAGTGCTTTCTCACTTCAAAAACGAATCGAAATTAATTTTGGGAGGAGGAAGTAATATTCTGTTTACAAAAAATTTTGAAGGGGTTGCCATTAAAAATAATTTCAAGGGAATTGAGCTTATAAACGAAGACCCCAATTTTTTTTATGTTAATGCTGCAGCAGGTGAAGTTTGGCACGAATTTGTTTTGCACTGCATAAATAATAATTATGCCGGCATAGAAAACTTATCTCTTATCCCGGGTTGCGTAGGAGCAAGTCCAATGCAAAACATTGGAGCGTATGGAGTAGAAATAAAAGACACGTTTCATTCGTTAGAAGCAATACATATTCAAGAACTAACAAAAAAAACATTCACTAAAGAAGCGTGTAAATTCGGATACCGCGAAAGTATATTTAAGCACGAAGTAAAAAACGAATTTGTTATTACATCTGTTACATTTCGTTTAAATAAACAGCCCACTTTTAATACTAGCTACGGTGCTATTGAACAAGAATTAGAAAAAATGAAGATTACCATACCTTCTATAAAAGCAATAAGCGAAGCTGTTTGCGCCATACGAAGAAGTAAACTTCCCGACCCCAAAAAAATTGGAAATGCAGGGAGCTTTTTCAAAAATCCGGAAGTTTCTTCTCAACTAGTTGAAATTATAAAACAAAAACATCCATCCGTTCCCGCATATCCACTAGAAAATGGACACTACAAACTGGCTGCAGGTTGGCTTATAGAACAAGCTGGATGGAAGGGTAAGATAATCAATAACTATGGAGTACATAAAGACCAAGCTCTAGTACTAGTTAATTATGGAGGCGCATCCGGAATAGACATTTATAATTTATCGCAACAAATTCTAGATTCTGTTTCCGACAAGTTTGGAGTACTGCTAGAAAGAGAAGTAAACATATTGTAAATCAGCAGATTATAAATAAAATACCTGATTCTACTTGCTATCCCTCTTGACAAACCGATTATTTTGAGGTATATTAATCGTACCCAAATTTCCTCCCTATGAAAGCAATTGTAAAACTAATCGGTTTTGCTTCTTTGGTGTTGGCTTATAGCCATCCAATGGAAGCTCAATGTAATTTTCCAACATTATCTTCTCCCAATATTTGTGCAGGACAATCAACGTCAATTGTTGCCCCAGCAGGATTTCGCTCTTATAATTGGTCTTCCGGAGAAACGGTTAATTCTATTACAGTTACGCCTGCTACTACTTCTAATTACGATTGTACTGTAACCTGCTATGGCACTGAATTAATTACAAATGGAGGTTTTGAATCCGGCAACACCGGATTTTTTTCCGGACATAATTATACAACTCCCAATGGAGGACTTCCCGAGGGAGATTACACTATTGCAGCTGATTCCAAACAAGCATGTACGTGCTTTAACACAACCGCTCCGCACACAGGCAATAATACAATGATTGTAAATGGCGCAAACGCAGTACAAACAGTTGTTTGGCAACAAACAATTACTATTACTCCCAATACCGACTATGAGTTTTCCACTTGGATGATAACAAACTCAAATCCTGCACCATACGCCAATTTACAATTTTCTATAAATGGACAATTGTTAGGAAATATTTTTGTTGGCGTACCTTACAACCAAGGATGGAAGCGCTTTTTTGAAACATGGAAATCTCCTGCGGTAGGCACTACGGCAGTTATATCTATTTTAAATATGATTGTAGCAGCCAAGGGAAATGATTTTGCGTTAGATGACATTTCTTTTCGTCCATACTACTCGCAAACTCAATCGTCAACAGTAACTGTAAATCCAGTACCTACTGCAGATATTTTATTCCCTGCTGTAGCATGCGAAAACACAGCTCTTCAATTAACAGATGCTACAACCGGAGCAACCATAAATAACTGGCAATGGGATATTAATAACGATGGCAGTGTAGAATATTCAACTCAAAATCCATCGCATACATTTACAAGTGCCGGCAATAGTGATATCAAGCTTTCGGTAGTTAGTGCTGCTGGATGCTCTAGCAATGTTGTTAAAAGTATAACCATAAATGCATTACCTGCTGTTGCATTTACAGGCGATGTTGTTCAAGGCTGTGGCCCATTGTGCGTTAATTTTACACACACTACTGCAAATGCTGCGTCTGTTGCGTGGTCGGCAAGTGATGGATTTTCAAGTACAAATGCTACTGCCAATAATTGTTTTGCTCCAGGAAATATGTATAATGTAACACTAGCTATTACAGACAATAATGGTTGCAGCAACTCTCTTACTAAATCAAATTACATAGATGTATTTCCATTACCAGTTGCTGATTTTAGTTACACCCCTCAACCGGTAACGATTCTAGACCCAATAATTCAAATAACAGATAAATCTGCGGGAAGTACCATTTGGAAATATACATTTGGAGATGGGAATAATTCATCCGAACAAAATCCGGAACATGTTTATGACCCGGCAGATACAACCACCTACATTGTCACCCAAATAGTAGAAAATAGCTATGGATGCAAAGACTCTATAAAAAAAGCAATCAATATCAAGCAAGGATTTGCCATATATATTCCAAACGCAATTACACCAAATAACGATGGAACCAACGACATCTTTTTACCGGAAGCTATTGGTGTGGAAGAATTTGAAATGTACATTTTTAATAGATGGGGCGAGATTGTTTTCAAATCGACAGATATAAAAACAGGATGGAGTCCGAGCAATACGCCAATTGATACCTACGTCTATTTTATAAAGGCAAAGAGTGTATTTAGCAAATCGTATTCTTACAGAGGCAGTGTAGCTTTGGTAAATTAAATTTTCTCGAATTTTCAAACGTAGAATTACGTTTGCTTGCATCGTACAACTTATCACACTTAAGTTACTACTAAGTTTAGCAAATTTAACCTTGCTTATAATTCTTATATGACAGCTATTTTTATTATTTTCGATACCCTATTCTTACATAAGAGGGAGTAGCAATTATATATGTGGTCAGCATTAGCAAGAATAATTTTACGTAATCGATTTTACTTCCTGCTCGGATTAGGTGTGATAACTATTTTTATGGGCTACATGGCCACTAAAATAGAGCTTTCTTATAGTTATGCACGTGCTTTACCAGTTAATGATGAATCGTATTTGAACTACGAAGAGTTTAAAAAATTATACGGAGAGGATGGAAATGTGGTGGTTATTGGTGTTCAGGACAGCACCATTTTCTCATTGAACAAATTTAACGCATGGTACGACTTAGGCGATAGAATATCGAAAATAGATGGCATTAAGAATGTAATGTCTATAGGTCGTTTATATAACATTGTGCGCAACGATAGCTTAAGCAGATTTGATTTTGTTCCATTACTTTCTTCTAAACCTAAATCTCAGCATGAGCTTGATAGCATCAAAGGAATAATATACTCGCTGCGATTTTACGATCAGTTGTTTATTAATAAGGAAACTCACGCCACTATAATGGCACTAACGTTCGACCAATCTAAATTGAATTCCAAGTCGAGGTTAGATATTGTTGATGAGATTGATGCTGTTGTCGCTAAGTTTCAAGAGGAGCAGCATACAGAGGTGCACTTGAGCGGAATGCCCTACATCCGTTCTAAATTTATGAAGAAAGTATCAGGAGAAATGAAATTGTTTCTGGTGCTTGCCTTGTGTGTTACAACACTTATTTTATGGATTTTCTTTAAATCGTTTAATTCTGTTTTTTATTCCCTAATTGTGGTAGTGGTTGGTGTTATTTGGTCGTTAGGAATATTAGCATTGTTTGGGTATAAGATTACAATTTTATCTGGGCTTATTCCTCCGCTTATTATAATTATAGGTTTGCCAAATTGTATTTTCTTAATAAATAAATACCAGGAGCAGCTGCTTATTCATGGCAACAAAATGAAGGCTCTTACCCGAACCGTAGAGAAAGTAGGACTTTCAAATTTTTTGGCCAACATTACTACCTCTATAGGGTTTGCGGTATTTTACTTTACCAATAGTACATTGCTCATGGAGTTTGGTTTGGTTGCTGCCATAAACGTAATGGCAACTTTTACTGTAGCTATGATATTTATTCCAATTATGTTTAGTTTTTTACCAACACCATCTATTAAACACACTAAGCATTTAAGTGGGAAAAGAATTAATTGGATGCTAGAGCTGGTAGATAGATTGGTGCACAATCATCGTAAGAAAATTTATTTAATTATCACCATCATTACCGCTATTTCATTGTACGGAATGACCAAAATAAATGTGATTGGATATGTAGTGGATGATTTGCCAAAGAAAGACCCTATTTATACCCACTTGCGGTTTTTTGAAGAAAACTTTAAAGGTGTTCTCCCGTTTGAAGTATCTATCGACACCCAAAAAGAGAATGGCGTATTTAGCGACAATGCAACTGTTTTATATAAAATAAATTCGTTGCAAAAGATTTTTAAAGAGTATCCCGAATTTTCTAAACCGGTTTCAATTGTGGAGGCTGTTAAGTTTTCTTACCAAGCCTATAAAGATGGGGAAGCTAAATACTATATTCTACCTGGAAGTACGGAGCTTAAGAATTTAACCGAATATACTTCCAGTGTGAAGGGACAGGAAAACAAACTTGCAAATTTTATTGATAGTACCAAGCGATATACTCGCGTAAGCTATCAAATGTCGGATGTTGGTTCTGTTAGAATAAAAGAGCTGATGTTGGAGATTCAGGTAAAAATAGATTCTATTTTTAACCCTAGCGAATACAAAGTTGCACTAACCGGGTTTAGTTCTGTTTTCCTAAAAAGCAACGATTATTTATTTTATCATTTATTTGTAAGTCTTTTAATAGCCATTGTATTAATACTTTTAATCGGAATGGTTTTGTTTCGCTCGGTAGCAATTATCGTGTTGTCTAAATTACCTTGTCTAATCCCATTAGTAATGACAGCGGGCATCATGGGCTTTTTTGATATTCCTTTCAAATCATCAACCATTTTAATATTTAGTATTGCTTTTGGTATTGCATCCGATGGCACGATATACATATTAACAGAATATCGCCACCAGTTGCGAAAAAATAAACGCAGCAGAGGAATGATTTCTAAAGCAGTTTCGCTAACAATAAAAGAAACCGGATTGAGCATGATTTACACGGCCGTTATTTTATTTTCCGGCTTTGCTATTTTTGCAGCCTCTAGTTTTGGCGGCACACAAGCATTAGGGATTTTAATTTCTATTACACTACTGGTGTCATTAGTAACTAATTTAGTTTTGCTGCCATGTATTTTACTATCGCTAGAAAAACGTATTGCTACTAAAGAGTTTATTGAAGAGCAATCGCTACTAGATATTGAAGAGGACGAAAAAATAGGTGGCGAGGAGCTGGAAGAGTTTCAAGAAAAACACTAAAAAAATACCAAAGCATGAAAGGTATAATACTTGCAGGAGGTTCCGGAACACGACTACACCCTTTAACGCTTGCTGTTAGTAAGCAGTTGATGCCCATTTACGACAAACCTATGATTTATTATCCACTGTCGGTATTGATGATGGCGGGAATTAACGAGGTTTTGATTATCTCTACTCCGCACGATTTGCCGAATTTTGAAAGACTATTAGGGGACGGAAAAAAATTGGGTTGCTCTTTCTCTTATGCTGTTCAAGAAGTGCCCAACGGACTGGCACAAGCTTTTGTTATAGGCGAAAAATTTATTGGAAAAGATAAAGTAGCTCTCGTTTTAGGCGATAATATTTTTTATGGAATGGGCTTAGGGCGTTTATTGCAACAATATCAAAATCCTGAAGGTGGCGTAGTATTTGCCTATCACGTGTCTGACCCTGAACGCTATGGTGTTGTTGAGTTTGACAAAGACAATAAAGTAATTTCCATTGAAGAAAAACCAAAGCAGCCTAAATCAAACTATGCTGTACCAGGGTTGTATTTTTACGATAATCGCGTTATTGAAATTGCAAAAAATCTAAAACCCAGTGCGCGCGGAGAGTATGAAATTACAGATGTAAATAAAAAATATCTAGAAGAAGGGAAATTAAAAGTAGCCATTTTGGATAGAGGAACTGCATGGTTAGATACCGGTACGTTTGCATCGCTTACGCAAGCAGGGCAGTTTGTGCAAGTTATAGAGGAAAGACAAGGCTTGAAGATAGGCTGCATAGAAGAAATTGCGTATAAAATGGGCTACATCAATAAAGAGCAATTGAACAAATTGGCAGAGCCTTTATTAAAAAGCGGATATGGAGATTATTTACGAAAACTATCCTAATACACTCGCTTGAATTCGATTATACAATATCAGCAAAAGATAGAGCAATACCTCGATGAGTTTTCGCTAACGGGATTAAACTCGAATCCAAAAGAATTATACGACCCCATAAAATATATTTTAACCTTAGGAGGCAAGCGAACCCGTCCATTATTGGTTTTGCTTGGGTGCGAATTGTTTTCTGATAACGTAGATTGTGCATTGCCTGCGGCAGCAGGAATAGAATTGTTTCATAATTTTTCGTTGATACATGATGATATTATGGACAATGCGCCTTTGCGCAGAACACAACCAACCGTGCACGAAAAGTGGAATAGAAATATTGCCATTCTAAGTGGAGATGCTATGCTTGTAAAGGCATACCAGCAATTTGATAAATTGCCCAACGAGTATGTGAAAAAATGTATTGATGTTTTTTCGGCAACTGCTTTAAAGGTGTGCGAAGGTCAACAGTTGGATATGAATTACGAAACGGCACACAAAATCTCTATAAATCAATATTTATGGATGATAGAACATAAAACTGCAGTGCTATTAGGCGCAAGCCTGCAAATAGGTGCTATTGTTGGCGGAGCTAGTGATGAAGAGGCACAAAAACTATATGAGTTTGGGAAATATTTAGGCGTTGCATTTCAAATACAAGATGATATTTTGGATGTGTATGGCAATGAACAAAAATTTGGCAAGCAGAAAGGCGGAGATATTATTTCCAATAAAAAAACGTACTTGCTTATAAAGGCTCAAGAAATCAGTAAAATAAATCATTACAAAGAAGAGGAGTTGTTGATGTGGTTGCAAGCTGGAGAGGAACATGCAAAACAAAAAGTAGAAGCTGTTACTGCAATTTATGATTCATTAGAAGTTAGAAAAATTGCAGAAGAAGAAATGCATAGACAGTATATAAAGGCAATAACTTATATGCAATCGTTGGCCGTAGAGCCTCAAAAGAAACAAACGCTATTAAAATTTGCAGAAGGATTAATGAACAGAGATATATAAATTGTTTTATTGAACACTGTCTTTACGCAAAGGTTCATCGCTAAATATTTTCTCTTTCGAATTATTTATAACATCATCTCCGGTACCTTTTTTCACTTCTTCTTGTGCAGCTTTTTGAATGTTTGGATCTTCGTTTGTTTTCTTAATAAACCCTTTTTTAGGATCTATCATGTCTCCAAACGTAGCCACACGTGTGCGTTGTAGGCTGTCGAACACCCCAATGAAGTTCACCGGAGCTTCTGTATTGGTAGTATCTCCTTTTTTCTTTTTCTTTTTTTCTTTTTTAGATTCCTTTTCTTCGGAAGCTAACTCATCTCTTTTCTCGTCTTTCTTAGATTTTTTATCCGCTTTTTCCTCTTCTTTTTCTTCTGTGTTTTTAGGTGCTTCTTCTGCAACTTCTTCTTTTATGGCAGCAACGGTATCTTTTGTTGTATTTTCTTGACTAATAACAGAAGCTGTTATGGCGGGGACAGTAGTCTGCGCAACAACCGATTCTTGCTCTTCCGGTTGTTGTTCCGGCAAGTCTTGTTTGTTCGAGTTTACTTTAGATACTCCGAAAATAATTCCGGCAATTACAGCAATTCCGGCAAAAACAGTAGCAATAGGCTTCCAATTTGTTTTTGAAACAGGAGATTGAGCTGTAAGTTTACTCTCAAACTCATTCCAGTGTTCTTCGTTATAAGGCACCTCTAAGTTTTTTAGAGAGTCCTTAATAACATCATCCAACCTATTGTATGTGTTTTTAGTTGCCATTGCTTACTTGTATTAAATGAGTTAGGTTTTTTCTTAAGTTAAATTTTGCTTTTGACAAGTTTGATTTTGAAGTGCCTTCGCTAATACCTAATAAATCAGATATTTCTTTGTGCGAGTATCCTTCAATTACAAACAAGTTAAAAACGGTTCTGTATGCAGGTGTAAGCTCTTGCAACGCCACTAAAATCTGTTGTGTAGAAATGGAATTAAGCAAATCATCTTCAGAGGTTTCTTCCTCTGCAATGTTTTCTCCCATTTTATTTGCGTTTACGGTACTTACAATCAAGTATTCTTGCTTGTTTTTCCGTAACGCATCAACAGCGGTGTTTACAACAATTCTTCTTACCCAGCCTTCAAAAGAACCTTGACTAGAAAATGACTTTAAGCTATTTAATACTTTGATAAAGCCTTCGTGTAAAATATCCTTTGCTTCTTCGGAGTTTTTCGTGTAACGAATGCAAACAGCCATCATTTTTTGGTAAAAAAGCTCGTAGAAAAGCTTTTGGGCTTGTCTGTCGTGCTTAATGCAACCTTTGATTATTTCTGTTTCTGTCATTAAAGTAACTTATTCTCTCATTTTCATCGTCTTTTTAACTATAAGACGGTAAACAAGTAATTTGGTTGCCTATAATAGGAAAATTAATTTAGTTTTGATGCTACCACACACGATTTTTTACCAACTTTCTTTTGTGCATTACTCGGATTAAACGCTTCAAAATAAACAATATAAATGCCCATCATCACTTTGTTTCTACTTTCATCGGTTCCATCCCACGAATAAGTTCCGGTGGCACCTGCAAGCGTATTTTTTAGTAATCTTTTAACCAGCCGTCCGTTAGCATCGTAAATACTAATATTTAGAACATAATCCGGCTCATTAAATTGATATGAAATAGTTAAAATGTCATTATACCCATCATTATCGGGAGAGAAGATCTCAGGTTCTAGCTTAAACTCTTTATCTGCAGTAGTTTCATAATATTGTGAATTTTGATACGTAGGCGTAGCGTATCCAACATTTGCTGCTGCCGAATGCCAATTTGTTCTATCGCTGGAAGGTCGGTCAAAACTTATACGCTCTAAAGAAACACCTTTTGTATCGTCTAAAAGCGAGAAGTGCATTTGTTCGTCATAACTCAATTTGTCAATTATGGTAAGGCTCAAATCGTTTATTGCAATGCCATCGCCACTATTGGAGAGGGCTGGCATACTGGGTAAATCGATAAGCGCTTTTTTATTCTCAACAAAATAACAGCTGTTTATGCCGCTACTATTGGTAGAGAGCACTAGGTAATCGGACGGAAAAAACAATCTGTTTTGAGTAGAAATATTTTTTGGATTAATAAGTTGGCTTGTAATTGAATCGTAGTCGGCAATTTGAAGCTTATTCAATGCAATTACTTTGGTTGATTTATTATAAAGCTCAACAAACTCCACACAATTTTCATTTGGATCGAAAAGAAGTTCGTTTATTACAATATCGCCATTTGATGTGGTTTCCGGCACTGCAACTCGTAAGGTGTTGTTAGTTGAGAGTATATTGCCTACACAATCTTGTATAGAGTCGGCTATTGAGATGGTGTAAATTAATCCGGGCTGCAACGAATTCGCCAAAGTTAATTTTACAGATTTGAAATCGGGTGCGATAGGCAATGCAGCTATGGGAGAGCCAATGCCATTGTTTAGTTGATAGATACTTGTTTGTGCCGCTCGTAAGCTATCAATTGATTCGGAGAAAAAAACAAGTATGGTATCTGCGGCACTAAATGCTGCAAAATCTGTTTCGGGTTTTGTATTATCCTGGTTTGACGCGTAAACACTATTTTGCTTGCCGGGAGTTCCACCCAATAAATTAATTGATGCTGTCCAATTAAAAATTTCCCCACACGGATTTAGCGGATCTATTTGTTCAAGCGACCAACCTCCATTTTTCTTTGTGCTGTTGCGATACCAACTGTCTGAGTAATTTATTTCGGAAATAACTGCGCCTGAATTATCACGTAAAATAAGTTGCTGTCCAGTATTAGTAAGCGATACAAAACTATTTAGTCCAATGCAGTTAGAGATACCGAAAAGAGGTATGTTTGCGGTTGCACATACCACCACAAAACTATCGGGTTGCAATATATAGTTGGGTAGTAGTTTAGCGGTTGTGCCGGCTGTTAAACTCCAGTTGCCAATATTTACAGGGTATGCACAGCGATTGTACAGCTCTATATATTCAGCATTGGGGAGCCCTACAGGAGGGTCAGGGTCAACCATTAATTCATTTAGAAGTATGTCAAATTTTTTTGCTTTGTAATACAGAAAGCTTACCGTATCAATTGTTAAAACATTTGAATTCAAGTCGCTAATGCTTGATGCAGTGAGTGTATAACTTGTGCTACTTACCAAGGGGTTTGCCAGTGTTAGATGAACGAGTGCTAAGTTAGAGGCATCTCTAACAGCATTGTTTGGGTTGCCAACAGTTGCTGATATAAAATAGTTGTTGGTGTTTTGAGCACTTGCCAAATCAATGGGTTCGTTAAAGTACACATCTACTTGGGATGAACTGATTATTTTTATTGAATCGAGCTGAGGAGCGGTATTATCAACAATTATAGGACCAACATAAAAATCGTCAAAATAAAATTTAGTGGCATTTGATGTTGTGTATTTGCACCACACGCCAAAATTAGTGGTGGAGGTATGTGTATTATCTAGTACAGTGCCTTCGAGTGAATAGTTTATTCCGCCTAAAGTATCAGAGTAGAGTGTCCAGTTTCCGATATTATCTCTGGTAACTCTAACACGTAGGGTATTATTGGTTTTGGCACATCTTCCATTTATGCCATCAATAATCTTCGTTTCGGTGGAGCCTGATTGCTCGTATAAATCAACACTGTCGAACGAGCCATTTTCGCCTAAACGTATAAAATATCCGTTTAGTGGTAGTTTTAAGTTTGTTTGGTCGGACACCAAATATATTTTTGCGTAATTGTTATCAGAGGGCGCAAAAGCTAGTTGAACAAAAAAGCTCCATTCTGTATTGTTTAGTGTAAATGAATTGCTTGTCTGCAAGAAGGAAGTATCTGTACCTGAGCTATTTAACTGTAGTTTCTGGCTTGAATTGACCGTAAATTGGGTAATTGAGCCATTCCAAGTAGGATTATTGGTATAATCTCCGTCTGAAAAAGCATCGTTAATCTGAGCGTAATTAATTGAGAAACAGAAATATAATATAGTCAAAGATAAAAATCGCATGCAATTTTCTTTCAGTTACGGTGTAAATGTACTATTTTTGCCAAAAATTATATTTATCTGCCAGCAATTTCTATCTAATTGAAAAACAGATAGAAGTTACGAATGATAACTAAAATTATAAACTAAAAAACAAACACTGATGAAATTAGCACTTGTAGGAGTTACCGGATTAGTTGGAGGGGTGATGTCGAAAGTTTTAGAAGAAAGAAACTTTCATGTAAATGATTTTATACCAGTGGCCTCCGAAAAATCGGTTGGCAGAGAAGTTAAGTTTAAGGGACGAGGTTATAGAATAGTTAGCTTAAAAGAAGCCGTAGCGCAAAAACCAAAAATTGCCATTTTTTCAGCAGGCAGTGCTGTAGCATTGGAGTGGGCTCCAAAATTTGCAGAAGCGGGAACTACCGTTATTGACAATTCTTCTGCATGGAGAATGAGCAAAGAGCACAGACTAATAGTTCCGGAGATTAATGCTGCAGTATTAAAAAAGACCGATAAAATAATTTCAAATCCAAATTGTTCTACCATTCAAATGGTAATGGTTTTAGCACCATTACATAAAAAATACAAAGTAAAGCGTGTGGTAGTTTCTACCTATCAATCGGTTACTGGGACAGGAATTAAAGCTGTTGAGCAAATGATGAATGAACGCAAAAGCATTCAAGGCGAAATGGTTTATCCTTACCCAATCGACTTAAACGTGATTCCACATATCGATGCTTTTTTAGAAAATGGCTACACCAAAGAAGAAATGAAAATGGTGGAAGAGACTAAAAAAATAATGGGTGACGATAAAATAAAGGTAACAGCTACTGCCGTTAGAATACCTGTGGTTGGTGGTCATTCAGAAAGTGTGAATGTTGAATTTGAATCGGAATTTGATTTGGATGAGGTAAGAAAAATTCTTGCCGGTATAAAAGGCATAAAAGTGGTTGACGATGTTAAAAATCTTAAATACCCCATGCCAATTGACGCAAAAGGCTTGGATGATGTGTTGGTAGGAAGAATAAGAAGAGATGAAACCCAGAAAAAGACATTGAACTTATGGATTGTTGCCGACAATTTACGCAAAGGTGCAGCTACCAACGCAGTTCAGATAGCAGAGTTTTTGGTGCAAAAAAAATTAGTGTAAACGGATAGGCTGTATTTAGAAATATACGCTTAGTTAAAACTCTATTTTGTTTTTAAATTCACAAAAAAAATATTTTGAGTTTTGACTTTCAAAAAATAATTTCTCAATTACTGTATAATGCTAATGATCCATTATTGTTCAATAGTGGATTCTTTTTCTTTTATTTCTTATTTGTTATTCTTGTTTATCAATTACTATACAAGCATAAGTTAGCCAGAATCTTTTTTTTCACATTGTGTTCGTTTTACTTTTTCTATAAAGCTTGTGGGTTTTATTTTCTGCTAATTGTTTTATCTGCGGTAGTCGATTTTAATTTATCCAATTGGATTTACAAAACCCTCAATCCTACCAAGCGAAAATTACTTTTAGTTATTAGTGTAGTTATCAATTTGGGCTCTTTGGCCTATTTCAAATACACCAATTTTTTTATTGATATTATAAATGATTTGCAAATTGGGCAAATTAAGCCATTGTATATTTTATTGCCTATAGGTATTTCTTTTTATACGTTCGAGAATCTTAGCTATACAATTGATGTGTACCGCAAACAGTTTAAACCTGTAAAGAGTTTTTTAGAATATTGCTTTTTTTTAAGTTTTTTTCCAAAGCTGGTAATGGGACCTATTGTAAGAGCATCCGACTTTATTCCGCAAATAAAGAAAGATATTTTTGTAAGCGAGCACGATGTAAGCAAAGGTCTCTTTTTGATTATGGCAGGCTTGTTTAAGAAAGTTGTTGTTTCCGATTATATCTACATAAATTATGTACAATACATATTTGATACACCCGAAAAATATTCAGGTATAGAATGTTTGTTTGGTGTATATGGCTATGCATTGGTTATTTATTGCGATTTTTCCGGGTATTCGGATATGGCAATTGGTATGGCACAGTGGATGGGGTTTTCTATTCCGGCTAATTTTAATACCCCTTATCAATCAACCTCCATTACTGAATTCTGGCGCAGGTGGCATATTTCCCTCTCTTCTTGGTTGCGAGATTATTTATACATTCCGTTGGGTGGAAATAAAAAAGGGAAAGTGCGGCAGTATTTTAATTTGTTTACGACTATGTTGCTTGGAGGGCTATGGCACGGTGCTAGTTGGAATTTTGTTATTTGGGGCGCATTGCATGGTACTGCGCTTGCTATAGATAAGCTTAGATTGACATTTTTTCCTAATCAAAAATTTATGAAGTTCCCCTTCAACTTTTTAGGTTGGCTTATCACGTTTAATTTGGTTTGCTTTTGTTGGATTTTCTTTAAGGCAGAAACACTCGCAGATAGTGTAGTAATTATCAAGCAGATTTTTACCAATTTACATATAGATGCATTAGGGGATTTAGTAAACGCCTATGGGAAAGTATTTATGGTTATGGGGCTTGCCTTTGGCTTACATTTACTGCCAAATAGGTTGGATGAATATGTAATTGGGGGCTTTCAAAAAATTACGATTGTGGGTCGTGCGTTGGTATTGATATTCATTATTTGGTTGGCTATTCAAAGTAAAACAGCAGAGCAAGTATTACCCATTTATTTGCAGTTTTAACTTACAATATATCTGATGCTGGTAGGCGTAAATACGACCTATTTTTTGTAATTTGTAACCAATTATAACGCTAGTTTTTATGAATTTTTCTTCCAGAATACTTGAGAATGTAGTGAATGAGTTTGCCGCTTTTCCGGGTATTGGAAAAAAAACAGCGTTGCGTTATGTGTTGCATTTAGTAAAGCAGGATCCACAGCGAATAGAGCATTTAGGCAATTCCATTTTACAATTAAAGAATGATATCAAATTCTGTAAAAATTGTCACTTAATATCCGATTTTGAAGTGTGTACTATTTGTGCCAATCCTAAAAGAGATGCTTCAATTGTATGTGTTACCGAAGATATTCGTGACGTGATGGCAATAGAAAACACTCAGCAGTATAGCGGACTGTACCACGTTTTAGGTGGAGTAATTTCTCCAATGGAAGGCATTGGTCCGAATGATTTGACAATAGATAGTTTGATTGAAAAAGTAAAATTAGGTGTAGTAAAAGAAATTATGTTAGCCTTAAGTACTACTATGGAGGGCGAAACAACTAATTTTTATTTATTCAAAAAACTGAAAGATTATCCTGTTTCTATAACTGCTATTGCCAGAGGGATTGCTATTGGCGACCAATTGGAATATACTGATGAGATTACATTAGGGCGCTCTATTATAAATCGTGTTCCGTACGAAAACAGCCTTATATCTAAGTAATGCAGCTTTCTGTCATAATTGTAAATTACAATGTTCAATATTTTTTGGAGCAGTGCTTACATTCTGTTTTGCGTGCGTGTAAAAATATTGAAAGCGAAATATTTGTTGTAGATAATAATTCTGTAGATGAGTCGGTGCAGATGGTGCGAGAAAAATTTCCGCAAGTAAAATTAATTGCCAATAAAGAAAATACAGGTTTCTCCAAAGCCAATAACCAAGCCATAAAAGAGAGCAAAGGCAAATATGTTTTGCTGCTCAATCCTGACACCGTAGTAGAGGAAGATACATTTTCCAAAACTATTCAATTTATGAATGAACATCCCGATGCCGGAGCGCTTGGTGTGAAGATGATTGACGGGAAAGGAAATTTTTTACCCGAATCGAAAAGAGGCTTGCCCACACCATCGGTGGCGTTTTATAAAATTTTTGGCTTGTCAAAATTATTCCCTCGCTCTAAAAAATTTGGCAGATATCATTTAGGTTTTTTAGATACTGATAAAATAAATGAAGTAGAGATTCTTGCAGGAGCATTTATGCTTATGCGCAAAGAAACATTAGACAAAGTAGGGTTGCTGGATGAAACTTTTTTTATGTATGGAGAAGACATTGATTTGTCTTATCGGATAATTTTAGGTGGGTATAAAAACTACTATTACCCCGAAACCCGTATCATTCATTATAAAGGAGAAAGCACAAAAAAAAGTAGCATCAATTATGTATTTGTATTTTATAATGCAATGATCATTTTTGCGAAAAAGCACTTCTCAAGCGATAATGCCAAATTGTTTTCTCTATTAATCAATTTAGCAATCTATTTTAGAGCAGGAATAGCTATTTTAACCAGAGTTGTTAAGCAATCTATTCTGCCACTTATAGATGCTGCCATTTTATTTGCAGGAGTGTTTGGCATAAAAAAATATTACGAAACATCATTTAAATATAGTCAAGGTGGAGAATATCCATTGATTTTTACTACATATATAATACCTCTATTTATAGTGTTGTGGCTTGTGTCCATGCTGTTTTCAGGGAGCTACGACAAACCCTATAATTGGCGAAAAGTGCTAAAAGGCTCAATTGCCGGTTGTTTTTTAATTCTTGCTACCTATTCATTATTTCCGGAAAGTTTGCGTTTCTCGCGTGCAATACTTTTAATGTCATTTGCATGGTCACTATTTTCATTAGTAGCAGTACGCTATTTATTTACATTGATGGGAGTAAAATCACTTTCGTTCCCCTCTAATATAAAGCGATTGGCCATTGTGGGTAGTAGAGAGGAGTGCAACAGGGTGGTTGACTTAATTTCCAATACTAGTATAAAGCCGGACACAACCTTATTTGTTTCGGTAGATAAGAGGGAAGAAAATCCAGATCATTTTTATAAAGGTTCCATAACGCAGCTGAAGGAAATTGTAAAAATATATAAGATTGATGAACTTGTTTTCTGCGCAAGGGATATGTCCGCACAAAGTATCATAAATACGATGAGTGAGTTGCCTGCTAATTCTGTTGAGTATAAAATTGCACCTCCGGAAAGCCTATCTGTTATTGGTAGTAGCTCTATTGATACTGCAGGCGATATTTATACTATAGAAATTGACACTATTACCAAACCTCATAATAAAAGAAACAAGCGCTTGTTTGATGTTTTGAGTTCGCTTGTTTTGATTATAGCGCTTCCGCTTATTATATGGATAGTTAAAAGCAAAGCCAAATTTCTAAAAAATATTTTTTGGGTTTTGCTAGGCACAAAATCTTGGGTGGGTTATATTCCCTCAAATACAGATGCATTGCCTAAAATAAAGCAAGGAGTTATATCTCCGCTAGTTTTAATTAATGCAAATCAAGAAGTAACGGCTAAAATTAAAAATGAATTCAATTTATCGTACGCCAAAAATTTCTCTACGTTTAGCGACTTTCAAATTATTTTAAAAGGAATACGAGAATTGGGCCTGTAGTCACTAGCTCGAATATATTTAGTTTCATGGAATAGAATTCTAAATACCTATTTTATGGTATTGTGTAGATTGGTTCTAAATAAGAGATTTGTGGAGAAAAATAACTACAGATGAAAAAAATTATTTATCCAACACTTGTATCAATCCTTTTAATTACAGCTTGTGAAAAAGAAAAATCTCCAGAGCCAACTCCAGAGCCGGAGCCATCTTATACAGTGCCAACTACCTATAATTTTTCGAATGTAAATTACAGCGGACAAACTACACGTTTGGATATGGTAGCCGAAATAAAAACGTACATGAATACCGGTAATACGATGGGTGCGGTTTTAAGCTCGCAAAAGCTTAAGGAGATGTATCAAAATATAAATAATCAATTTTCGAACTCTAGCTTAAACACTTCGGGGAAGAATATTAAATCCAAAGTTTTTTCGTTAGACCAAACTATTTTCGAGGGGTTTATGGATAGTTTAGCTGCAGCCTCAATCTCTACTGTTTCCGGAAGTAATGGCGTTGCGGGTGTTGTTGTTAGTCCTACAAATAGTGCAAAAAAATATTTGTGCGATAAAAATGGAGTAGAATGGACTCAGGTTATTGAAAAAGGATTGATGGGTGCTTTGATGTATTACCAAACAGTTGCCGTGTATTTGGATGAGTCAAGCATTGGTAATTCAGTAGATAATTCAACCGTTGTTGTGGGAGAAGGAACTGCAATGGAGCATCATTGGGATGAGGCTTTTGGTTATTTTGGAGTTCCTGTAGATTTTCCAACAAATACGGTAGGTATGCGTTTTTGGGGTAAGTATTGCAATGATAGAAATACAATATTATCTACCAATTCTGAAATTATGAACGCTTTTTTAAAAGGGCGTGCAGCTATTTCTAACAAAGATTATACCGTTAGAGACGCTCAAGTTACTATTGTTAGAGATGCCTGGGAAAAGGTTATTGCAGCTACTATTATAAGTTATGTGAATGCTACCAAAACTAATTTAAGCGATGATGCAGTTCGAAATCATAATCTTTCTGAAATAAAAGGTTTTTTAATGAACTTGAAATACAACCCGACTAAGAAAATCAGTAATGCTCAATTAATCCAATTAGAGGGGTATTTAGGCACAAACTTCTATTCAATTACTTCAACTAGCTTAGACCAAATTCGTGATTTGTTAAGTTCTGTGTATGGATTAGATGCGGTAAAAACAACATTATAATTACATTTGTAGTTAATTTAGAATGCGCATAACGTGAAACCACTTAAACTGCTTTTTCTTTTAATTTGTACGGTATTCTTTTTTTATTCTTGTGATAAGGATAAAGACAATAATCCCGAACCGGATAATCCATTTGATAAGGAAGGCCTCTTAATTAACTATGCAGACGCTATTATTCTACCTAATTATAATTCTTTTAAACTGTCGCTAGACTCTTTAGTTTTGTCGTTTGATGTATTTAAGACTTCAGCATCGCTGTCAGATTTTCAATTGGTAAAACAAAAATTGCACGTTGCTTATTTAAAATATCAAACAATAAGTCTTACCGAATTTGGTCCTGCCGAGAGTGAGATTGTCCGTATGAATTTCAATGTTTTTCCGACAGATACGGCTCAAATTATTGCAAATATTGCCTCTGGAACCTATGATTTGTCCGCGGCCTCTAACCTTGATGCAAAAGGATTTCCGGCATTGGATTATTTATTTTATGGAAAAAATAGTTCAGAAAATAGTATGAGTAATCTATTGAGTTCATCAACTACTAGAAAACAATACGTTACCGACATTTTGAACGAGATGACTACAAAAACGAATGCTGTTATTACTACTTGGAATACAACTTATCGCTCTCAGTTTATAAGCTCTTTAAATACTGATATAGGAAGCTCTATCGGCTACTTAGTGAATCAATTAAATTTTGAGTTGGATTATTTGAAGAATGCAAAAGTTGGAATTCCGCTAGGTAAAAAAACGCTAAATATTCCTTTGCCCGAAAAATGCGAAGCCTATTTTGGAACGCAATCTTTGCCATATGCAGTTGCAACACTTAATATTATTGAGGATATTTATTTGGGAAGAAGCAAAGCAGGCATAGATGGAAAAGGGTTTGATGATTATTTGAATCATTTGGGAGCTTCTTATGGTTCTGGCACCCTCGATGCCGCTATTAAAAATCAGTTTAGTATCGCAAAAACTAAACTAGCTGCCATCTCAAATCCTATATCTGTAGAAGTTATTTCAAATCCCAATACAGTTGATGCTGCTTATGTAGAGTTGGTAAAGTTATTGGTTTTACTAAAAACAGATATGCCTTCTAATTTAGGCGTTATTATTACCTATCAAGATGGGGATGGCGACTAATCGATCTTTTCACTTTCTTTCTAAGCCTACTAATATTGCACCTCTTGTCTTTTTTCGAATTGCATTTGGTCTTTTAATGTTCATATCCATTCTTAGGTTTATGCTTAAAGGATGGGTATATTCTATGTATGTAATGCCCAAATTTCATTTTCCCTATTATGGATTTGAATGGGTACAGGCATTGCCGGAATCCTTTATGTATGCTTTTTTCGGGGCTATGCTAATTGCGTGTCTTGGCATAACATTCGGATTTTTGTATAGAGTAAGTGCAATCTCTTTTTTTATTTTATTTACGTATGTCGAGTTAATTGACAAGACGAATTACTTAAACCATTATTATTTTGTTAGTCTAATTTCTTTTCTGTTAATTTTTACGCCTGCCAACAAATCATTTTCGCTAGATAATTTACTTTTCAAGAGAAATGAAACTACCATTATTCCGCAATTTTATATCTTATTAATTAAGGTTCAGTTGTTTTTAGTTTATCTCTTTGCGGGGATAGCTAAAATAAACACTGATTGGTTGTTTAATGCCCAACCGCTAAAAATGTGGTTGCCTGCGTTTTCGTATTATCCCATAATTGGTTCGTATATGGAGCACGATTGGGTAGCATATTTGTTTAGTTGGGTTGGTTGCTTGTATGACATTCTTATAGGCTTTTTTTTATTTAACAAACGTACCGTTCATATTGCGTATGTGTTTGTTGTTATTTTTCATGCAGCTACTGCGTTGTTCTTCAATATTGGTATGTTTCCTTATATTATGATTGTTGCTACCGTTATTTATTTCAAAGAAGATTTTCATGGTAAAATTGTTTCATTGCTAAAAAAAATTGTGCATTATTCGAACAATAATTTAAGAGAGGGTTCCATTAACTATTCGAATGGACTTGTTTATTTTTTTGTACTATATTTTTCCGTGCAATGTTTACTACCATTTAGATATACACTCTACTCAGGAAACTTATTTTGGACTGAACAAGGCTACAGATTTAGTTGGCGGGTAATGCTTATGGAAAAGGCGGGCACGGCTTTCTTTTATGTAAAAGATAGCAAATCGCAAAAGGAATCGGAAGTAGACAATAAGCAGTATCTTACATATATGCAAGAGAAAATGATGTCCACCCAGCCCGATATGATGGTTGATTATGCTAAGTTTTTGAAAAAAGAATATGAGCAAATGGGCTACACAAATGTAACAGTTCGAGCACAAGTATTTGTTACGCTAAATGGATTGGGAACGAGAGAGTTTATAGATTCTTCTGTAGATTTAAGCAGAGAGAGTAATTCTGTTTTTAAGAATAAAAATTGGATTAAGCAATACGAATGAGACTTCTAACATTAGTTATTCTGTTTGCGAGAAGTATTTCATTGTTCTCTCAAACCATTAGCAGTAGAGTCGATACTGCATCTATTACTACATCTACTATTGTGTTAAAAGAGGTTTCTGTTTCTGCCGAAAAAGACAACACATTTGGAATTGGAAGATTGAACAATGTAGATGGTACAGCTATTTATGCAGGAAAAAAATCGGAAGCCATCTATTTAAAAGATATGCAAGCTAACCTAGCTGCAAATAACAGCAGACAAGTGTTTTCAAAAATTGCAGGGATAAATATTTTTGAGAACGATGGCTCCGGAACATCTATTGGCGTTGGTGGACGAGGATTAAACCCTAATAGAATATCTAATTTTAATACGCGTCAAAATGGATATGATATTTCTGCCGATGCGCTTGGTTACCCGGAGAGCTACTATACCCCGCCACTAGAAGCAATCGAACGAATTGAGATTTTAAGAGGAGCGGCTAGTTTGCAATACGGAACACAATTTGGCGGAATGATTAACTATAAATTTTCCGAACCGGATATAGCAAAAAAAACAAGTGTAAATACTCGTCAAACGGTTGGTGCGTATGGTTTTTTAAATTCATTCAATCAATTTACCGGTTCTAATGCTAAACTTTCTTTCAACACTTTCTATCAATACAAACATTATGCGGGTTGGCGACCTAATTCAGAGCTGCAACATCATAATGCATTTTGTAGTGTTACCTACAGTGTAAGTAAAAAAATTACAATTAAAGGAGAGTATACATTTCTTAATTATGTGAGTCAACAACCAGGAGGGCTTACAGACAAGCAATTTTTAAATGATGCTACGCAGAGCAATAGAGCTAGAAATTGGTTTAAAGTAAATTGGAATTTGTATTCTATTACTACTAATTATTTGGTAAGTGAAACAGCTAAATTGAATTTTATTTTTTTTGTGCTTCATGCAAAACGTGATGCAGTGGGAAGTCTAGAAAGAACTGACAGAATGGACGACACCACAAAAAATAGAAACCTATTGGCCGACAAATATTCTAATTTTGGTTCTGAAATAAGGTATTTGAAGAGATATACTTTTTTTAATCAGCAAAATAATTTATTGTTAGGTTGTAGATTGTATAAAGGCAATACAGATAGAAGGCAGGGGGATGCCGATAAATCTCCTAATGCGAGCTTTCATTTTCTAAATCCCAATGATTTAGAAAATTCTTCGTATGTTTTTCCGTCTGCCAATGTTGCTTTTTTTGCAGAAAATATTTTACAAATTTCTCAAAGATGGAGTGTAACACCCGGAATAAGATGGGAGTATATAAATACGAATGCAAATGGGTATTATAGACAAATTAACAAAGACCTTGCCGGTAATATTTTGCTGGATATAAAAACGAATGAAACAAGAAGCAATAAAAGAAATTTTGTGCTGGTTGGGATTGGCTCGCAATATAAATTTTCAAAGGCTGTGGAAGCATACGCTAATTTTAGTCAGAACTACAGGGCAATTAATTTTAATGATATGCGTGTTGCTAACCCAAATTTTCAAGTTGATCCAAACCTAAAAGATGAAAGCGGATATACCGCAGATGGCGGACTAAGAGGCGCATTTAAAAATTTACTTTATTTTGATGTAAATGGATTTGTGTTAAATTACAACAAAAGAATTGGAACTGTTTTGGCTGTAGACAGCTTCACCTATCAAATAATTAGATACCGTACTAATATAAGTAAGAGCAACACTTTTGGAATTGAGGCTTTTGCAGAAATAGATTGGCTAAAGCTCATTCAGAAAGATGCAAAACATAAAGTATCTACTTTTTTGAATGCATCTTATATTCAGGCTGTCTATAAAAGCAGTAAGCAAGCCGCATTCAATAATAAAAAAGTAGAATATGTCCCTAATTATATTATTAGAACGGGAGTTACATACGGATATAAAGGTTTTGGACTAACAGCCCAATATGCTCATACAGCCCAACAGTTTTCTGATGCTACAAATGCTGAAACTACCCCATCCGGAATATACGGCATTATACCCTCTTATGCGGTAGTTGATTTTTCCACATCCTTTATATATCGTAAAGTGGGAGTCTATGTGGGGGTTAATAATGCAACTAATTCACGCTATTTTACACGCAGAGCAGAAGGATATCCGGGACCGGGCATTATTCCTGCCGATCCTGTGAATTGGTATGTTACGTTACAATATAAAATTTAATTCACTTTAGCTTTCCACTCAAAGCTTTGGCCGAAATATACTTTTTTCACCTGTTCGTTATTGGCAAGTTCTTCGGGTCGACCTTGCGCAAAGATTCCGCCTTCAAATAGAATATAAGCTCTGTCGGTAATTGTAAGTGTTTCGTGTACGTTATGGTCGGTAATTAAGATGCCAATATTTTTTTGTTTTAATTTTGCAATTACCGATTGTATGTCTTCTACAGCAATAGGGTCAACACCTGCGAAAGGTTCGTCTAGTAAAATAAATTTAGGATTTACAGCAAGGCAGCGCGCAATCTCAGTTCTCCGTCTTTCTCCTCCCGATAATCTATCCCCCATATTTTTGCGTATGTGTTGCAATCCAAACTCATTCAACAACTCTTCTAATTTTTCTTTCTGCTGCTGTTTGGTAAGTTTGGTCATTTCTAAGATTGCCTTTATATTATCCTCTACCGATAATTTTCTAAAAACACTTGCTTCTTGGGGCAGATAAGCAATTCCGAGCTGAGCTCTTTTATACATAGGCAAATCGGTAATATTTTTCTCTTGCAAGAAAATAGCACCATCATTTGGTTTTATCATCCCTACAATCATATAGAATGATGTTGTTTTTCCCGCACCATTAGGGCCTAGCAATCCAACAATCTCTCCTTGCTTTACTTCAATAGACACGTTGTTTACAACGGTTCTGTTCTTATATTTTTTGTAAATATTTTCTGCTTTAAGAATCATAATATAATTTGAATAGTACCCCTTAGTCCAAATTTAGATATTTTGGACTCGGTTGTGTATTTATTGTACCTTTCTATGTACTGGTCATCTTTGTAGCTCATTCGCCACATCATATCCAATCTAAAAAATTTAAAAATATTTTCTATCCCCAAACCTAGTTCATAATACGGACCTCTGTTAAGTTCTGCCAGTGTATTCGGGAATAGCAACACATCTTTATTTTTTAAACTAACATCCCCCATCAACATTTTTCCCGAAACAACTTCTCGCCATTTCAATCTTCTAAATAATGGCACTTTGTTTAGAAAGAATCCATCCAAATGATAAAATGCCTGAGAAGTAAAATATCGGTCGCTTGCAAATTCATAAAAATTCATCATATTGAATGCGTAAGGGTCGTACACATATGTTTCGTTTCCTCCATGAAGCTCCAGTAGCGGAAAAGGAACAGTGCCAAATATTTTCCCTGCTTCTACAATACAGTCAACATAACCAAATCCACCTAAATAAAAACGGTCGTTTACGTTTACCACATATTTCTGGTATTCATATTGTCCCTTCCAAACGTTTTTCAAACCAAACGTTGCAGCAACCGACACAATTGGATATTTTGTTCCCATACTGCTTCTTGTAAAGGTTCCTTCCAAATATTTTTCATTGTATGCAAAGCGCGTTAACAGCCTAATTTCAGAGGTTCGTATTTTGTTGGTAGAATCTAGCCTGTGTTCGGGATTAGGAGTAAAATATTTAAAATAATTATTCCCTAACGAGGTAATACTTCTATTTATAAAATAAACTTTGTTGTTCCATCCGGCAAACGGCTCGTATTCATAAATAAACTGGAACTGCTCCACTCTATTCATGTTACGTATTGGATTACGCCTAAAAATGGACGATAAAATATTATCCGGAGTAAATGCGTTCCAACTCTGTCCTAAAATTTCGTAATCGTTTTTATAGTTGAGATAGGCAATTTGACGCGGTTTTTTGGTAACAAATGTTTTAAACTCTGCAAAGTATTTAAACTCTTCGTCTTTAAAGCCGTAGGCTGTATAGCCATTTAGTTCTACCCATTTACTAAATGTATTGCTAGTTCTGCCGCCAATTCTAGCACGCCACCCTTCTATATTATTAGAGCTGAGCATTTTATAGTAAGGACCTATTTCTATTGGCCCCCAGACTTTATAACCTGTTAAAAACAACACCACCATATTTTCCCATGTTTTATATATGGGCAATGACTGAATGGTGTCAACCATCTTATATACTTGCGCCTCATTCTTCGAAAGAGTGTCGTGCCGTGCTACTTTCCAAAAATCATCTGTTTTTTTGTTGGCATTTTCGTCCACAATAAGGTTCTCACTTATCTTATAAAATAGCTCGTCTTGCGGTTTGTTTATGATAATGTTTTTGTAAGATGTTGTTTTCCTTCCATAAAAGCCTACTTGTTTTTTTTGCAAAGAGAAATCTAGAATAATTCTGTCTTTCGTGAGCATCCATTGATTACTTACTTGGTCATACTCTTGAATAAAGCTGAGGGTGTTAATGTAATTTAGGTTTATATCCTTTGGCAATGACATTTCTATGCGCTTAATGGAAAAAGAGGTATCTGCAATCCACATGTTGCCCTCAAATACTAATTCCAGTTTTCTTCGTTGCTTAAACTGAATATGGTAGCAGCGTACTCCATCAATATAAACACTGTCTATCAGATAAAACTTATAATAAAGCAATGCAAAATCAGATATTGGGCTCGAAAATGTTTTGCCAAATATGGTAATGTTGTTGTCGTAAATATTAAAAGTTTGGTACATTTCTCCCATAAACTGGGTTACGCTCTTTTCGTCTTGCAGCCCGGTAATCTTCGAGGCTTTTATAATTTCTTTTTTTCTTCTGGGGTCCTTATTGTAATAAAAGTCTGAGATAGATTCTGATAAAAAAACAGGCAGAAAAGGTTTTTCTTTTTCATTTGTGCTATCTATGTAGTCGAAAATAAATTTAACAGGCTTTAAAGCTCTGCTTTTTTTATAACTCTCCGGAATATTGTTTAGGTCAATCTCCATCTTGTTGTAAACTTCATATTGATAACTTTCCAGCTTCTCTTTGTTGTGGTTATCTTTATTCGCTATCACTTTTCGAATGATGCGGTGTGCAGGATTTTCACCTGGTTTTATTACTACTTCAGAAAGGCTGATGGCATTTTTGCGCAACTCAATTACAATATGCTGTGTTGCATTTCTTTTAATTTTTTTTGAATTGCGCAGATAGCCTACATAAGATACGACAATGCTATCGGATGGATCTGGAGAAGACAAAGAGAACATGCCATCAAAGTCCGAAGAGGTACCAACTTTAGTGCCTTTAAGCAAAACGCTTACAAATGGCAATGGTTCTTTGGTGTCGGCATCAACAATTTTTCCGGTAACAACAGTTTGTTGCGCATTGGATGTAGATGTGATTCCTACTAATACAAAAAATAAAATAAAACAAAAGGCGCGAATGTTCATGTTTGACTCAAAAAATGATTTTGATAGCACGCTTAATAAGGTCTTAATTTACTATTCGGGATTAATATATCCTAACATGTGTTTTAGGTGCTATTTTACGGAAGTTTTTTGCGAAATCACGTACCTGGAAACAAAAATACTCAATTCATAAAGCATGTAAAGTGGAATTGCGACCAAAACCTGGGATGATATGTCGGGAGAAGGTGTAATTACAGCAGCCACTATTAAAATAACTACTACAGCATGCCTTCTGTATTGCTTCATAAAGGCAGGAGTTAATATGCCAAATTTGGTTAAGAAATAAACCACAATTGGCAATTCAAAAACCAGTCCGGTAGCAATTGTAAGAGTTGTAAGGGTTGATATGTAAGAGTCCATACTGATGGTGTTCAACACATCACTGCTTACTTGATAACTGCCCAAAAAATTAATTGTTAGCGGCACTATTAAATAGTAACTAAACAATACACCAATAATAAACAAGATGGATGCAAAAAAAACAAAACCAGTTGTGCTTTTTTGTTCTTTTTCATGTAATGCAGGTTTAATAAAACGCCACAACTCCCATAAAATATAGGGAAATGCAATAATTACACCACCCAAAAAAGATACCCACATGTGGGTAGTAAACTGCCCGGAAAGACTTGTGTTTATAAGTGAAAAAGGGATTTCGCGAATACACATACTTTCTCCTGCACCAATCCAATAGGAAAACTTACACATTAGTTGATAGGTAAGAAAATCTGGCTTCTTGGGTCCAAATATAACTGTGCCAAACAAAAATTCATTATTCAAAAAAAGAACAATAGCAGCCACCACAACAACAATAACCGACCTCATCAAATGCCATCTAAGCACCTCGACATGGTCGAGAAACGACATTTCTTTTTCTCCGTTATTTTTTGAATTGAAAATATTTAGCAACATAAAAAACCAAACTTTGGTTGGGAATTTACTATGGGTGCTAAATTATGAATTAAATTCTATTTTAGTGCTACTAATACTAGTGTGCTTAATACCAACAAAGTTTGGCATACGCCTACTTTAGCAAAACATTTAGTGTACTTCATCCCAATCAATTTTATCTACTACTTGTTTCAGCCGGTATTTCACTTGACTATTTTATTCGAAATGGGGTGCAGAGTACATGTATATTTCATTGCACAAACCTTTTTATTCTAACCGGAATTCTACAGTATTATAGGCGCAGCATACAACGAAAATCGTGAATGGAAAAAAGCTGCAGTTGTTTGTAGAATGGCATTTCAGCTGAATCACGTTTTACTTATAGCAAACAATAATCTTACTTGGGCAGAAATGAGCTTGCCCATAACTAGCAAATAAATTAGATTAAGTAACTTTTTTTTGTTACATTAAGAAGTAACTTATTATGGTAAAATGGACATTTCCGATATCCCTCTTCAGGAAAAACTACAACACTATTTTGGGTTCAAGCAATTTAAAGGACAGCAAGAAGTTGTAATAAAAAATTTATTAGCAGGCAATAATACTTTTGTTATTATGCCAACAGGTGGCGGGAAATCGCTCTGTTACCAATTGCCGGCTTTAATAAGCGAAGGAACCGCAATTGTGGTGTCGCCACTTATTGCGTTAATGAAAAATCAAGTAGATGCAATTAGGAATTTTAGCAACGAAGATGGCATTGCTCATTTTATTAATTCATCTCTTACAAAAGCAGAAATAGCAGCTGTAAAAACTGATTTATTGTCGGGCAAAACAAAACTGCTCTATTTGGCTCCCGAATCTCTTACCAAACAAGAAAATATTAGTTTCTTAAACGAGATTAAAATTTCTTTTTTTGCGATTGATGAAGCGCATTGTATTTCCGAATGGGGTCACGATTTTAGGCCGGAATATAGAAGACTAAAGCCAATAATAGAGCAAATAGGAAATGTTCCAATCATAGCACTTACTGCTACTGCCACACCTAAAGTTCAGGTTGATATTCAACGAAATTTAGGAATGATGGAGGCCCAAGTATTCAAATCCTCGTTTAATAGACCCAACTTATACTACGAGGTACGACCTAAAAAGAATGCGATAAAAGAGATAATTAAATATGTGAAACAAAACACCGGAAAATCAGGTGTTATATATTGTCTAAGCCGAAAAAAGGTAGAAGAATTAGCAGAAACATTGAAAGTAAATGGTGTAAAGGCAATGCCCTACCATGCGGGACTAGATGCTGCTACACGTGCACGAACGCAAGATTTATTTTTGATGGAAGATATTGATGTGATTGTTGCTACAATCGCATTTGGAATGGGAATAGATAAACCCGATGTGCGTTTTGTAATACACCACGATATTCCGAAAAGTTTAGAAGGGTATTATCAAGAAACAGGTCGCGCAGGAAGAGATGGTGGCGAAGGCAATTGCATTGCGTTTTATACATATGACGATATAATTAAGTTAGAAAAATTTATGAAAGACAAGCCGGTTGCTGAACAAGAAATTGGGAAGCAACTGCTGTATGAAGTGGTTTCTTTTTCAGAGAGTGCATTGTGTCGGAGACGATTTATCCTTCATTACTTTGGCGAAAGTTTTGAAGAAGCAGATTGCAATTGCATGTGCGATAATTGCAAAAATCCTAAGCAACGTGTAGAAGCGCAAGAAGATATTGTACTTGCCTTAGATTCTGTGCTGGATGTAAAAGAGATGTTAAAATCGAAAGATTTGATTTGCGCTATTTTAGGGATGGAGAATTCTGTTACCAAAGCCTACAAGTGTCACGAACAGGAGTTTTTTGGGTCGGGGAACGAAGATGGTAAAGATGAGCGATATTGGAGTGCTATTATTCGACAAGCCTTAATGATGGGACTTTTATCAAAAGAGGTAGAAAATTATGGCTTACTTAAAATTACCGAGCTAGGGAAAGAATATCTTAAAGCACCATACTCTGTTGAGATTGTAAAAGATCATGAATATGTTTCTAGTTTTGATGATGTAGATGATAGCGAGATTGTTGATAATGCCAAAGCTAATAATAGCGCTGACGAGGAGCTTTTTGTTATGTTAAAAGATTTGTGCAGGCAAATTGCAAAGCAGAAGAATTTACCTCCGTATGTGATTTTTCAAGAAAGTTCTCTTTCGGAAATGACAGTTCAATTTCCTATTACTATTGAGGAGCTAACTAAAATAACCGGTGTGGGTCATGGGAAAGCACAAAAATTCGGGAAACCTTTTATTGATTTAATAGCAAAGTATGTAGAGGATAATGACATTGACCGCCCCCAGGATTTTGTAGTAAAGTCTATTGTAAATAAGTCGGGGTCAAAAGTTCATATTATTCAAAGCATAGATAGAAAGCAGCGTTTGGACGATATTGCAGATGCAAAAAATCTATCAATGACCCAATTGCTGGATGAGATTGAAACAATCGTTATGTCCGGAACAAAGGTAAATATTGGTTATTATTTAGACACCGAAGTTGACAAAGACAAACAACAAGAAATAATCGAATATTTTAAAACATCCAATTCAGACTCTATTCAAGAGGCTTTGCAAGAGTTGGGTGCTGATGATTTTACAGAAGAAGAAATTCGATTGGTAAGAATTAAGTTTTTATCTGAATACGGGAATTAAATTTATTTTATTCAAAAAATTTTAAACACATACTTTCTATAGTTTTAAGATTAATCGCTAATCAAGCGAATACAGCATTCTTTGGCTCCAAGCACATTAAACGCCTTGCCAAAAAGCAATCTTGAACTATTGAAGCTTCCACTTAAACTTACATTGGCTAAAAAATCTATTGATACGATTTCCATTTTTAACTACTTTTAGCCTCTAATTATATTTCAACTATGATTACATGTATTGCAGGAATTCAGCAATTAGGAATTGGAATACCCAATGTGGTAGAAGCATTTACTTGGTACAGACGCCATTTTGGTGTAGATGTACCAATCTTTGATGAAGCAGCAGAGGCCAATTTAATGCTACCCTACACAGGCGGGAAACCTCATATGAGGCGAGCCATACTTGCTATAAATATGAATGGCGGTGGTGGATTTGAAATTTGGCAATACACAAGCAGAACCCCACAACCAGCAAAATTCAATATACAATTAGGCGACCTTGGTGTTTTTTGTGGAAAAATAAAAGCGAAAAACGTAGCAATTGCACATCAATTTTTAAGCACTAAAAATGTTCCGTTTATTACGGAATTACTTACTAGCCCTTCTAATCAACCTCATTTCTTTGTAAAAGACCCTTACGGAAACTGGTTTGAAATTATAGAAAGCGAAGATTGGTTTGGCAATGGCAAGTACCCAACAGGTGGAACAGCAGGATCTATAATTGGAGTAAGCAACATGGACAAATCAATTAACTTCTACAAAAATTTATTGGGCTACACCAGTGTTGTATATGACAAAGAGGGTATTTTTGATGACTTAAAACACCTTCCTCTTGGTGATAAAAAAATAAGACGTGTATTATTACGCCACCCGAACATTCGAAAAGGCGCATTTAGCAAGCTACTTGGCAAAACGGAAATTGAATTGATACAAAATTACGAGCACACTCCAAGAAAAATATTTGAGAATCGCTTTTGGGGCGATTTGGGTTTTATACACATGTGCTTTGATGTTACAAACATGAAGGAAGTAAAATCTGAATGCGAATCTTTTGGACATCCATTTACGGTGTACAGTGGAGAAAAATTTGAAATGGGGGAAGCAGGTGGTTCTTTCAGTTATATAGAAGATCCGGACGGATATTTTATCGAATTTGTAGAAACACACAAAGTACCAATCCTTAAAAAGCTAGGATGGTATTTAAATCTAAAGAAAAGAGACCCGGAAAAGTCGCTACCAACATGGATGTTGAAAGCACTAGCACTCGGAAGGGTAAAAAATTAACAACTACCGATTGTATTCCATTACCACATATTCTTCTGCTACGGGAAGTTGAGTAGAGCAATACGTAAGCTTTTCGTTGATAGATTCGGGGTAACTAGATGCAGCAGTAAACCCAATTCGTTTAAAAAAAGCAGGAATTACGGTTACTACAAACACCGGCTTATTGCTTTTTTCTAGCAACAATTTTATTAGTCTCGAACCTATGCCTTGTTGGTCATAAGGAGGCAATATACCTACGGTAGATATCTCCTGATAATGAGAGAACGTTTTTAATTGACCAAATCCAACAACTTTATTGTCAACCTTTGCAACAATAAAATTGTCGGGATTCAATATTCGTCCATCAAGTTGTAGTATTAAAATACCCGCTTTTACCTTTTCAAATTCTAACTCAGACGGCTTACTAAAAAGAACGTTGGCGCTCAATTTAGTGGTGATGTCCTCCAGGTCCATGTACGTGTCCGTGCGCAATTTCATCGGCTGTAGCGGCTCTTACTTCTACAACTTCTCCGGCAAAATGCAAATCTTCTCCGGCTAACGGATGGTTAAAATCCATTTCAACAGTAGTATCTGTAACACTTTTAACAATTCCGTGCATTCTATGCCCGTCTTGTGTAAGCATTGGTAAGGTATTACCTATATCTAATAGTCCTTCTTCAATATTTCCTTTATCATCAACAAAATTTTGTTTGGCTATGGCAACCACATTTTTCTCATCTCGCACTCCATAACCATCTTGGGCCGATAAAATAAAATCGAATGTATCACCAACTTTCTTTCCAGCTAATTATGCTCAAATGCTTCCAACAAATTACCCGAACCCATTAAAAATGTTAATGGATTTTCTGCATTTGTCTCTTCAATAAAGCGCTCCTCAGGTTGTGTAGCATTTTTTACATTCAATTTGTATGTAACAGAAACTACTTTGTTTTTTTCTATATTCATTTTATTAAAAATTTGTGCGTAAAGGTAAATTTATTTTTACACTTTTGCTGATTATTTAACTCAAATACTTCTTAAAATGCCACAATATAAATCGCCCATACATTCTAAACTACCTACAGCCAATACCAGCATATTTGCCATCATGACAAAAGCCGCTACTGAACACGGTGCAATAAACATGGCGCAAGGCTTTCCGGATTTTAATTGTGATACCGAATTGATTGACCTTGTTTCGAAATACATGAAAAAGGGATTTAACCAATATGCCCCTATGCCAGGTTTAATGAGCCTTAGAGAAGCCATAGCCGAAAAAACAGAATTTTTGTACGGAGCAAAATACAATCCCGAAACGGAGATTACCATTACTGCCGGAGCAACACAAGCAATATTTACTGTAATTACAAGCGTGGTGCGTGAAGGAGATGAAGTAATCATTTTTGAACCTGCCTACGATTGTTACCAACCTGCCATTGAACTGTGCGGAGGAAAAACAATTTTCATGCAACTAAAAGCTCCTACATACGAAATAAATTGGGAGGAAGTAAAAAAAGTAATTAGCCATAAAACCAGGATGATAATTATAAATACTCCACACAATCCAACGGGAAGTATTCTATCTGCAGATGATTTGGCAACTCTGGAAAAATTAACAGCCGATACCGACATTCTTGTTATAAGTGATGAGGTATACGAACATATTTTATTTGACACACACAAACACCAAAGTGCTTGCCAATACCCCGGATTAGCAGAAAGAAGTTTTGTCATTTCCTCTTTCGGAAAAACATACCACACCACGGGCTGGAAAATGGGTTATATACTTGCTCCTCCAAGCTTAACTGCCGAGGTCAGAAAAGTGCATCAATTCTTGGTTTTTTCGGTAAATACACCCATTCAGCATGCATTAACAGAGTACCTTCAAAAGAAAGATTTGTATTTAGAGTTGGGCAATTTCTACCAAAAAAAACGCGACTATTTTAATAAATTAATTTCTGGCTCACGATTTAAAATAAATCCTGCAAGTGGCACATACTTCCAGTTGCTCGATTACAGTGCAATTACAAACGAAGCAGATACAGAGTATGCGCTTCGATTGGTAAAAGAAAATAAAATTGCAGCCATACCGGTGTCGGTATTTTACCACACTCCAATCGACAATAAAATGTTGCGGTTTTGTTTTGCAAAAAAAGAAGAAACCATAGAAAAAGCTGCTGAAATACTTTGTAAGATTTAAAAAAAAGGAACACTAAAAAAATTTAAATGCTAAAAGTATCCATTGTTCAAACTGCTTTGTTTTGGGAGGAAAGAGAAAAAAATTTAAGTGCTCTTTCTAATCAACTGCAAAACATAAGCAACTCCGATTTAATAATTTTACCGGAAATGTTTAGCTCCGGATTTACTATGAATGCAGCTGCTGTAGCAGAAGACATGCGTGGAGAATCTGTAACATGGATGAAAAAAATTGCAAAAGAAAAAAACTGCACTATCTGTGGAAGTCTTGTAATAAAAGAAAATTCCGGCTTTTACAATCGACTGGTAGTTGTTGACGAGAACGAAAACATCCACTACTACGATAAAAAACATTTATTTAGGATGTCGGAGGAAAACAATGTTTACACTCCCGGGAATAAACCACTTACCATTCGGATAAAAGGCTGGAATGTGAGATTCTTTGTTTGCTACGATTTACGCTTCCCAATTTGGTGCAGAAATAAATTTACAACCGACACCAAAAGCATAGAATCTATTGAATACGATTTAGCCGTATTTGTTGCAAATTGGCCCGAAAGAAGAAGCATTGCGTGGAAAACACTGCTGCAAGCTAGAGCTATTGAAAATCATTGTTACGTTGTAGGTGTAAATAGAATTGGCTCAGACGGCAACAACATACCATATTCTGGAGATTCTGCTGTTCTTAATTTTTTAGGAGAGCGAGTAAGCAACACAAAACCTCACGAAAATTCTGTTGAAACAGTTGAATTATCTAGAGAAAAACTAACGGAGTACCGAACAAATTTTCCCGTATGGATGGATGCGGATAGCTTTACGCTTTCTAACTAATTCTTATTACACGTATACACACACGAACAAGCATATAATGCAGCTGTTTCGGTGCGAAGCCTGTTGCCTCCTAAACTCACATTTTCAAATCCTTTTTGTAGTGCTTGTTGCACCTCTTCCTTAGTAAAATCCCCTTCCGGGCCAATAAGTACAGTATAACGACTCCCTCTTTTTAATTGATTAGATAAATGTGGTGGTGATTTTTTTTCGTACAAATGCTCACAGTAGGCAACAAATTTCTGATCTTCCTGTTGCACTGTATTTATAAAGGTATCAAACTCCACCGCCTCTGAAATGATAGGTAGCCAAGCTCTTCCACTTTGTTTCATCGCAGCCAGTGCTATTTTTTCTAATCTGTCTTTTTTCACATTACCTTTTTCTGTTCTTGCACAAATCAAGGGTGTAATTTGATGCACACCCAGCTCTGTTGCTTTTTCTACAAACCACTCCAAGCGATCTAAATTTTTTGTAGGAGAAATGGCAATATGCGAATAATAGGTCTCTTTTGTATTCTCCAATTTGGCTGTCAACAAAAGCTCACACCCCGTTTTATAATTGTCATTATTAATAACAGCTTCATACATCTCACTCCTACCGTTTGTAACTTGTACGATATCTCCTTTGGCTTTGCGCAACACACGAATAAGATGCTTAGACTCTTCCGGAGAAAGGATTAGCGGTTGGTACGGAACAATTTTTTCAACATAAAATACATTCATGCTGTAAATTTAGCGATTTAAAGCCTAAATAGACAGTTGAAAAACACACTGCTTAATCGTAGCTAAACACCTTCCTACCAATGATTTGCAAAAAATTAGGCTAAAAGTGGACGTTTGCTCTTTTCTGAGGTATATTTGCGGGCGTAAGTAGCAAAAACTACTTATAACTTAACCACAACTCATGAAAAAAGCACTATCAATTGCGCTATTTGCGCTTTGTGTATATTATTCGTATGCAACACCCGTAAAAGAATCAGAAGCATTATCTATTGCTAGCCATTATATATCCCACCAAAAGGGATTATCAACCCTCTCGGGCACTACTAATTTGCAAACCGCCTATACACAAAAATTTAAATCGTCCGATTTAAGTTTCAAAAATGCATTCTATGTATTTAGTATTAATAACAACAACGGATTTGTGATGGTTGCTGCCGATGATAACATCAATCCTATTATTGGTTATTCTAACGAAGGTGGATTTGACACCACCAATATGCCTGAGCATTTTACCGCACTTTTAAATCAATATACACAAGAGATACAATATGTAATTGAAAACTCGATACAGAGCTCTGCTACCAAACAAAAGTGGCAAAGTATTTTAAGTAGTGGTGCTATAAAATATGGACAATCTCAACAAATACAATCAAGTGTTGCACCATTGGTGAAAACAAAATGGACACAACGAAATGATGGATACAATAAATTATGTCCGGGAAATACGCCTACAGGCTGCGTTGCTACTGCATTTGCACAAACACTAAAATACTGGAACTATCCGGAACAAGGATGGGGACAAAACAGCTATAATCACGATTACTTTGGCACTATTGGTGCAAATTTTGGCGCAACCAAATACGACTGGACAAACATGCCAAATAAACTTACTTCTTCGAGTTCAACAGCACAAAAAGATGCCATCGCAAAACTAATGTATCATTGCGGTATAGCCATAAATATCAACTACAACAAAAAATCGAGTCTTGCTTATTTTCATGATGTGGCTACTGCACTTAAAAAATATTTTGGCTACTCCTCTACAACACAATACATAGAAAGAACAAACTATACCGAATTGCAATGGATTAATTTAGTAAAGACAGAATTGAACAACAGCCGAGTGGCCATATTAGGAGGGCGTTCTGCCGATTTAGAATATGGACATGCTTTTGTTGTAGATGGCTACGACCAAAATGATTTGTTTCATATCAATTGGGGTTGGGGAGGTTTATATGATGGCTACTTTCAAATTAGCAACCTACAACCCGGTGGAAATGGTCATTTAACATGGAACGATTACCAAAACCTAACTATTGGGATAAAACCAAAAAATTTGAATCCTGCAAAATTGCAAATTGTATCAAAAGTAAGTGTACCAACATCTATAAAATATAGCACTAGCACACTTATTGCGGTTCAAATAAAAAACTACGGAACCACAAAAATAACAGGCAGTTTGGCTGCAAGATTATTTGACAATAAAAATGTATTTGCTGAAAATTTAAGCACACTCAACTCCATATCAATTAATCCAGGAGCTACAACAACTCTTTATTTTTCCAGTGCATTTGTAAATGTGGTTCCGGCAGATTACAGACTTGGAATTTATTTTAAGAATGCCACAACTCCTTCTTGGCAACTTATTGCAAATGCTTCTTATGGTACCTACCCTTACAATCTTGAAGTAAGAGCCTTTAACGATAGCTTAGCTGTAAATTCATCTATTAAAACCTCCCCTTCCGGAAATTTTACAAAAGGAAAAAGTTGCTCTGTAAGTGCAACCATCAAAAATTGGAGTACGCAACACTTTAATGGACAAGTGAGAGCTTCGCTATACGATTTATATGGCGATTTTATAAAAGACATTCAAATAAAAACTAACGTTAGTATAAATGCAGGAGCATCAAAAAGCTTGAATTTCAACACCTCCTCTATAAATGTACCTCCTGGAACATATTACATCATTTTCAGAAGTTTATCTAACACAACTAATAGCAATTGGCAGTTTGTAGGTGCAACAACCGGAAATAATAAGAATTTCAAGCCCTCTATCATGAAAACAGTTGTACTACCTTACACCAACAGCTCGAAAACAGACGAAGAGCTACAAGAGGAAACAGAAACTTCTTATGAAGATGAATTACTAGCTTTACACATTTATCCAAATCCCGCAACTAGCAATATCTTCATACAACTGCCCGAAGAAATGAATAACTCTTACGATTGCGAAATAGTAAATATGAATGGACAAGTTGTACACAAATTAACTATTTCAGGAGGGATGCCTCAACCTATTGATATTAGAGAAATTCCAAAGGGAGTATATTTTATAAGAGCAATTATTGCTGGAAAAGCAGTTACACAAAAATTTATTAAAACAGAATAACTACTTTTGATACTTGCTTATTATTAAAACTAAAAACAGAATTCTATTTTAATTCTTCTATGAGAAACCTAATTTACATTGGTATTATTTTACTTGCTATAGCATGTAGTAAAAAAACATCCGCTCCTGCGCAATTAGAAACAAAAACAGAAACAAGATCACAGGCACAAGTAGATGTTGACAGGGTGTCAAGTAAATATCCGGGTTATACAGTAGCTGCATTAAACGAAGGAAAAAATTTATATGAACAAAACTGTGGCAGTTGCCACGGACTTGTAAAGCCTTCAGACTATACAGAAGAACAGTGGATAAAAATTGTACCCGGCATGGCGAAGAAGACAAACAAAAAAGCCGGAAAAGAAGTTGTGGATGCCAACGGTCAAGAGTCTATACTACGATATGTAGTTACCGTAAGTACTAGACCTGCAGGGAAGTAAATCTAACTCTTCCTTAATTAATTTTTCCGGGATAAACTTTAAGCGCCTTCTCCAAGCACCCCATGGCGCTTTTTAGCGATTCTTTATTTAACACGTACGCAATTCTAACTTCTTGTTTTCCTTGCCCGGGAGTTGAATAAAACCCCGTTGCTGGGGCTAACATAACGGTTTGCTTGTTG
Organism: Bacteroidota bacterium; assembly: GCA_017303975.1. Lineage (NCBI taxonomy): Bacteria > Pseudomonadati > Bacteroidota > Bacteroidota bacterium. The sequence goes on along the minus strand of JAFLBG010000011.1, from coordinate 30,387 downwards.
TGTTCGAACGACTCTAAAAGCCATTGGCAAAATTTATCGGAATCGTCAATTGGCAACTGGGCTATGCAATAAAAAGCACCGCTTGGCTTTGGACAAAATACACCTTCCATTTTATTAAGAGCTTCTATTACCAAATCTCTACGTTCGGTGTATTCTTTTTTTACACTTGCAAAATAACTATCGGGTGTATCAATAGCAGCCTCTGCAGCTACTTGACCAAAAGTAGGAGGGCTTAATCTAGCCTGTGCAAATTTTAATGCAGCTTCAATCACTTTTTTATTTTTTGTTATCAACGCCCCTATTCTAGCTCCACATGCGCTATAACGTTTAGAAATAGAATCCAGCAGAATAGCATTATTTTCTATACCCGAAAGATGCATAACAGAAACATACTCTTTTCCATCGTAACAAAACTCCCTGTACACCTCATCGGCAAATAAAAACAAATCATACTTAAGCACCAATTCCTTTAATGATTCTAATTCTTGCTTAGAATAAAGATATCCGGTTGGATTTCCCGGATTGCATATCATAATTGCCTTTGTTTTGGGGGTGATTAGTTTTTCAAATTCTGCTATTGGAGGCAATGCAAATCCATCTTTAATAAACGAACGAATAGGCTTTACCACAACATCTGCTTGTGCAGAAAAGCCGTTGTAATTGGCATAAAAAGGTTCCGGAATGAGTATTTCATCGCCTGCATTTAAACAACTCATCATAGCTATTTCTATTGCCTCAGAACCTCCGGTAGTTATTAATATATCGGTATAAGAAAGATGAATGTTATACTTTTGGTAATAGCCAACCAGTTTTTTCCTATAATTCTCGGTGCCTGCGCTATGCGTATATTCAACAACTTTAGGAGAAAAATTTCTTATCGCATTCAACATTGTTTCGGGAGTCTCTATATCTGGTTGCCCAATATTTAAGTGATAAATTTTAATTCCCTTTTTCTTTGCATCTTCTGCATATGGAACTAATTTACGTATGGGCGATGAAGGCATTGAATTAGCCTTTGTTGAAATTGTTGGCATAAAATAATTTTATAGTTTAAAGTTAAACTGATATTTACGAATTCAAAAACTTATTTTTGTAGCCTAAATCCAATTAAATGTTCGCAACCTATAAAGAAACGCTTGATTATTTATTCAGCAAATTGCCCATGTATCAGCGTATTGGAGCAGCTGCATACAAGGCTAATTTAGATAATACATGGGCTTTGTGTACTCATTTGAACAATCCCCAACAAGGGTTTAAAAGTATTCACATTGCCGGCACTAATGGCAAGGGCTCTACTTCTCACATGATTGCTTCTGTATTGCAAGAGGCAGGATACAAAGTTGGACTTTACACATCGCCCCACCTGAAAGATTTTAGAGAGCGAATAAAAATAAATGGTAAAAAAATTTCACAAAAAAAAGTAATTGCTTTTGTAAATAAGCACTCTCAAGTTTTCGACACCATACATCCTTCCTTTTTTGAAATGACGGTAGCGCTAGCTTTCGATTATTTTGCAGAAAAAAAAGTAGATGTAGCTGTAATTGAAGTTGGGCTTGGAGGACGTCTAGACTCAACTAATGTAATTATGCCCGATTTAAGCATTATTACCAATATCAGTTACGACCATGTTCATTTACTGGGAAACACATTACCTAAAATTGCTTTAGAAAAAGCTGGCATCATAAAACACAACACCCCTGTGGTGATTGGTGAAACACAAAAAGAAACAAAAGAAGTTTTCATTTCTACTGCTGCAAAAAACAGCGCTCCCATAGTATTTGCAGACAAAAAAATTAAACTAACCAATTGCCATACTGCTACTGTAAAAGGGAAGAACTATTTATCAATAAGTACGAATGGAACAAAATACGATTGCGAACTTTCTGGCATGTATCAAAAAAAGAATTGCACCACTGTACTTTGTAGTATTGAAAGGCTTAATCAGTTAGGCTACTCTATTTCAAACACCGCCCTGAGTAAGGGATTGAAAAATGTAATTAAAAACACCGGCTTATTGGGTAGATGGCAACAAGTGTGGGCCCAACCAAAAGTAATTGCCGACATTGGCCACAACGAAGCCGGAATAAAAGAAATACTTGCCCAACTAAAAAACACGCACTACACTAAACTACATTGGGTGTTGGGGGTAGTAAATGATAAAGACTACACCAAGATGTTGTCGTTACTGCCCAAAACAGCTACCTACTACTTTTGCAAAGCAAAGATTCCTAGATCGCTTGACGAACAAGAACTTCAGCGCACAGCACTAACATATAAACTTCATGGAAAATGTTACAAATCTGTGAAGCATGCACTGCGCGCTGCAAAAACAAATTACAAAAAAGGCGATTTAATTTTAGTGTGTGGAAGCACGTTTATTGTTGCAGAAGCAATCTAAAAAAAGACAACTAAATTCTCAGGAAATTAATAATTGATGTAATTTCATCTGTGCAAAAGCTGCATAGATGAAAAGGTTTACTTATAATGAAAAGAGAAGATACTATCTTCTCTTTTTAAATTTAGAATTGGATTTGTTGTTTTTTCCGCCTTTTGAAAAAGAGGTGTTTCGGTTATTAAACTTCCCGTTTCGAGAAGAAGTTTTCTTCTTGAAACGAGAAAAATCTTTTTCTTTCTTGTGATTTTTTGAAGGCGAGTTTGTTTTCTCGATAGTAGAAACAGAATCTTTAACCAATAAATTAATTGTATCTATCTCCTGCTTTGTAAGCTCTCGCCAATCTCCTACCGGCAAGCCTTTTAAGCTAATATTCATAATACGAACTCGCTCTAACTTTACTACTTCGTATCCAAAATACTCACACATTCTTCGTATTTGTCTGTTAAGTCCTTGTATTAGTATTATTCTAAACACCAATACAGATTCTTGCTTTACAAAACACTTTTTTGTTGTCCCTCCCAAAATTGGAACACCTTTGGCCATCCCATCAATAAAGCCATCTGTAATAGGTTTATTAACTGTTACCAAATATTCTTTTTCATGATTATTGCCAGCACGTAAGATTTTATTTACAATATCTCCATTGTTGGTTAAAAAAATAAGCCCTTGTGAATCCTTATCTAATCGTCCGATTGGGAATATTCGTTGACTATAGTTTACATAACTTACAATATTATTTCGCTCACCCTCTTCTGTGGTTGATACAATGCCAACTGGTTTATTCAAAGCAATAAAAATAGTTGACTCTGCATCTTTCCCCTCGATTATATTCCCATTAACTTTTACCACATCCCCCGGAAACACTTGCCTTCCAATCTTTGCGCGTTCTCCATTTATAAAAACCACACCTTGCTCTATAAACCTATCGGCCTCTCTTCTAGAGCACAATCCGCTCTCACTGATATATTTATTTAAACGCACCGACCCAAAATCACTCATATAAAAAATTTAAACTATTAGAATTATGAACGTTCTTCCCAAATCAAAGATAGATTTACAATAGTTTCTACTGCTTTCTGCATATCTTGCACAGAAACCCATTCGTGCTTAGAATGAAAAGCATGTTCTCCTGCAAAAATATTAGGACAAGGCAATCCCATAAACGAAAGGCGAGAACCGTCAGTCCCCCCCCGAATACTTCCAACGGCAGGACTTACACCTGTTCGTTTAATAGCCTCTACTGCATACTCCACTACGTGAGGACAAGACACCAAAACATCCTTCATGTTTCTATATTGCTTTTGCACGTCAAATGTATAGGACGATTTTGAATAATTTTTCACAACTGCTTCAATTACGTTTTTCAAGAACGACTCCAAGTCTTCCAATCCTCCTTCGGTAAAATCACGAATAATAAATTTAACAATCGCTTTTTCTATAGTCCCCGAAATACTTACCGGATGCACAAAGCCTTGTTTTTTCTCGGTAGTTTCCGGAGATAGTTTGTCTTTGGGTAAATTAGCCACAAACTCGGCTGCAATCTTAATGGCACTTTCCATTTTGCCTTTTGCAAAGCCGGGATGAGTGCTGTATCCATTAATAGTAATAGTTACTCCATCTGCTGAAAATGTTTCATCCTCTATATGCCCAAGCGTTTCTCCATCAATAGTATAGCCAAAATCGGCTCCTAGTTTTTTCATATCTACCTTATCTACACCTCTACCTATCTCTTCATCCGGTGTAAATAAAATTTTTATCGCGCCATGTTTTAATTCAGGATGCTTTACCAAATAATTAATCGCATCCATTATCTCTGCAACACCGGCCTTATTATCAGCACCCAGTAAGGTTGTGCCATCTGCGGTAATTATATCATTCCCAATTTGATTAAGTAATTCGGGATGGTCGCTCGTTTTTATTACCTGAGTTGTATCATTAGGCAACACAATATCATTGCCTGAATATTTTTTGTGAATAATTGGATTTACACCTTTCCCACTACAATCGGGCGAGGTATCCATGTGAGAACAAAAACAAATAACCGGAACTTTTTTTGTGGTAGTAGCAGGTAAAGTACCATACACATAACCGTGTTCATCTAAATGCGCATCGCTTATACCCATTTCCAATAATTCCTTCACTAATAAACGACCTAAATCCTTTTGTTTATCTGTTGATGGACATGAAGGTGAAGTTGGGTCGCTTTGGGTATCAATTTTAACATAACTCGTAAAACGATTTGTAACTGTATAATTATAATTCAATGGCATATAGACCGTTATTATATTTTATCCGAATTTAATTAATGTTGGGAAATATTAGGCAACAATTAGCATATCTATTTGAATATAAAACTCTAATGCGCTATATTTGTTTCCCTTTGTAAAATGAGAAAATTAACACTTACTATACTTTTACTTATTTGCTGTTCTTATGCTGTGTTTTCACAACAGTATAAATTTTTTGGTGGAGATTCACTAAACGGGTTTGACTACGATGCTACTTGGCATGAAATTGCAACAAAAGGAATTGGCAGTGCAGATATCCCCGGTTATTTCGGGAATAAACAATTTGAATTCGTATCAAAAAAATACAATTTACACCCCTTTCCTGCACTTCAACAAGGTGCAAGTTTTAAAAACAATATAGGATACGCACCTTCACTACAAGCTTCATGTACTAATTTTGGTTTTGAGAATGGAAATCTATCTGGTTGGACAGGCATTACAGGGAGAAACTACAATTCAAATAACGCACTTTCCTCTTTATCTACTGGATTTTCCCCCGGTCCCAATGGAGCAATAAATCAATCTCCTAATAATTGCAACCGACATACCTTAGTTTCCGGAACCACTCTTGGCAATGATGCTTGTGGAGGGTTTTCAACACTATCTCCTTTATCTGGCAACAATGCTGTGCTACTAAATAATAAATGTTTCCCATTCTTTGCATTTCCTAGTTATGGCTATGGAACTTCTTTGGAACAAACTTTTTCTGTTTCTCAATCCAATGCACTACTAACAATTGCATATGCAGTAGTATTAGAGGATGGAGGGCACTCCAATAGTGAACAGCCTTATTTTAGAGCGGAAGTTTTAGATGCACAAGGGAATGCAATTGGTTGCCTAACGTATAAGATAATTGCACAAAATGGTTCTACTCCCGGCTTTTTACAAGGTACTTGCCAAGCAAATAGCGGTGGAACGGTTTACTACAAACCATGGACAATTGCCTCTTTCAACTTGGCAGCATATATGGGGCAAAATGTAACCATTCGTTTTACGGTTGCTAGTTGCACCCTAGCAGGGCACTTTGGATATGCTTATGTAGATGCCGAATGCGGACCATTGGCTATGCCCACCTCATCGGCTGCAGTGTGTGGCAGCAATAATGTAGTTATTTCTGCACCCGCAGGAGCAACTTCTTATGCATGGTCGGTTGTTGGAAATAGCGGAAACATTGTGGGTTCTACCACCAATCAAAATATTACCGTAAATCAAGGCGGGCATTACCAAGTAACGATTACACCTCCAACCGGTGCATCATGTTCTTACACAATCGACACCATCATTCCGGGAATACCAATTGTACCGGTTGCTAATTTTTCAGGCACATCGGTATGCTTAGGCTCTGTTGCTCAGTTTACAGATTTATCGACTCCTACAGGCTCTGTAACTGCCTGGAATTGGGATTTTGACAACAACGGAACCGTGGATGACACCAATCAAAATCCGACCTATTCATATACAACTCCTGGCACCAAACAAGTTAAACTAACCGTAGAAATTGGACCTTGCACAAAAGACACTGTGCTTACTTTTCAGGTAGGAGCCGCAACACCAATTGCTGTAAGCAATACAGGGCCTTACTGTGCCGGACAATCAATTCAATTGGATGTAAACCAAACCGGAGGTACCTATCAATGGGAAGGCCCGATGGGATTCAGCACCACTTTGCAAAATCCTGTAATATCTAACTCTACTGTGAATATGGCTGGTGTATATTCGGTAACATTTACCTCTTCTTTGGGCTGCGTTACAACGGCATCCACGAGCATTTCCATATTACCCTCTCCAACTGCCGATTTTATTGCAGATCCACAAGAAACACAAATACTTAATCCGATAGTTAATTTTACAAACTTATCGAGCGATACAACTCAAAACTTTGTTTGGTTTTTTGGAGACGGGATATCATCAACCACCGTGCATCCTCAGCACAGCTACGAGAATCCAGGAGAGTACATTGCAAAAATTGTACTTACCAATGAACTTGGCTGCAAAGATTCTTTAGAAAAAGTAATCCGAATTAATGCCGATGCGTTAATTTTTGTCCCCAATTCTTTTTCACCAAATGGAGACGGACTAAACGATGAGTTTGCAGTAAGCGTTTGGGGGATTACGACATACCAACTCAAAATTTTTAATCGGTGGGGAGAATTAATGTTTGAAACCAACGACCCATTAAAAAATTGGAACGGGAAAGATGCTAATGGCAAATTATTTCAAATAGATACGTACATCTGGAAAATTGAAATTACAGATTTGTACAACCAACAAGTAGAAAGAGTTGGTCATGTAAACATGATTCGATAGCTTTTTTCAAACAACTGAAAATCAAATACTTAATTTAACTACGCCCTCTTGAATTGGGTTGATAATTGTGGTACATTTGCATCCAATTACACCCAACCATGAAAAAGCAACTTTCCATCATATTTGTTGGAATATTTTATATTTCCTTTTTGTATTCCCAACAATACAATTTTTTTAAAGGCGATTCGCTCAAAAACTTTGACCACAATGCCACTTGGAATGAGATTTCAGCAAAAGGCATTGCATCGGTAGATATCCCTGGATTCTTCTACCATAAGCAAGTAGAATTTGTGGCTGCTAAATACAATCTTACAATTCCATCACTACAACCAAAAGCTAATTTTAAAAACAACAACAACTCTGCAAACCCAATAGTACAAGGGCCTTGCACGAACATGGATTTTGAAAATGGAAGTTTAAATGGATGGAACGGATACAAAGGCGACAATTATGATTCTCAACAACCATTGTCAAATATGATTGCAGGCTTTGTTCCCGGACCGAATGGAGGAGTTAACCAACCTCCATCCTCATGCAATCGACATACCCTAGTTGCAGGAAACACCTTAGGGAATGATGCTTGTGGAGGTTTTCCAACATTGTCCCCCCTTCCTAATAGCAATAATTCTGTGCTGCTCAATAGTACTTGCTATAACTTTGCATCATTTGGGTTTGGGGCTTCTTTAGAGCAAATGTTTACAGTTGCACAGTCAAATGCGCTTCTCACAATTGCGTATGCGGTAGTTTTAGAAGATGGCGGCAGTGGCCATGGAACCAACGAACAGCCTTATTTTAGGGCAGAAGTGCTGGATGCTCTTGGAAATCCTATCAATTGTTTGGCGTATAATGTGGTAGCCCAAAATGGAGGATCTCCGGGTTTTATCTTAAGCAATAACTGTGGCAGTTGGTTTTCCGGAGTATATTACAAACCTTGGACAATTGCTTCTTTTAACCTATCCCAATATGTTGGTCAAAATGTTACGGTTCGATTTACCGCTTCCAGCTGCGCATTTGGAGGTCACTACGGATATGCTTATGTCGATGCCGTTTGTAGCCCAATGACATCAGCCATTACAGCCTCTGCTCCGGTAGTGTGTGGCACTACCAATGTGGTACTCACAGCACCTGCAGGAGCTAGCAACTACGCATGGTCTGTAATAGGTGGGCAAGGAAATATTGTTGGCACCACAACAAACCAAAATGTTACCATTAACCAAGGCGGCCATTACCAAGTTTTGGTTACTCCTTCTACCGGAGCAGCGTGTGCATACACATTAGATACCATAATACCCGGAATTCCAATTAGCCCTATAGCTAGTTTTTCGGCTACATCTACCTGCATTGGAGCAACTACACAGTTTACCGACTTATCAAGCCCGGCAGGCTCTATTACTGCTTGGTATTGGGATTTTGATGGAAATGGAAGCATAGACGACACGCAACAAAATCCTACTTACCTCTACTCAACCCCCGGAACCAAGCAAGTTAGGCTCAGTGTAGAGATTGGACCATGTACAAAAGACACCGTGATTTCCGTTTTGGTATCTACTTATCCCGGTGCTACTGCAACAAACACCGGACCGTATTGTGCCGGAACAGCCGCAATGCTCGATGTTGTAGGCAATGGGGTTTCCTACCAATGGAAAGGACCAATGGGCTTTAATACAACGGTGCAAAATCCGGTAATTTCTAATTCAACCGTAAATATGTCGGGCGTTTATTCTGTAACGGTAGTAAACTCAGACGGCTGCATAAGCACAGGAAACACCACATTAGCAATACTTCCGGCTCCTGTTGCCGATTTCACCGTTGACAAAGAGGAAACTCAATTATCGGATCCAACTATCACATTTACCAACTTATCTAGCGACACGATACAAAATTTTGTTTGGTTTTTTGGAGACGGTGCAACATCATTTCAAACACATCCAAAATATGCATATCCACAAACAGGAGAGTTTGTTTCAAAAATAGTACTGATAAACGAAGTAGGCTGCAAAGACTCTATGGAAAAAGTAATTCGCATCAATGCAGAAGTACTTATTTTTGCACCAAATTCTTTTACGCCAAATGGAGATACTAAAAATGAAGAGTTTGAAATTAGCGCTTATGGAATCAGCTCCTATAATTTAAAAATATTTAATCGTTGGGGCGAATTGCTATTCGAATCGACAGACTCTAATAAGCATTGGGATGGAAGAAAGAAAAATGGCACACTTGCAGAAATAGAAACATACGTATGGAAACTTGTTGTAAAAGATTTTTATGACAACGAGATTGAAAAATACGGTGATGTTACAATAATACGCTAGTAAAAAACAAGCTTAACTAAAGTTTAAAACGCGCAGGGACGGCTATTCACAAAAAACAAATGAAAAAGGCTGCGAAACAAATTCCGCAGCCTTTTTCATTTAATTCTTACTCTTACTTATAAATATTCCTACGCATCAATATTTGCATACTTAGCGTTTTTCTCAATAAAATCTCTACGTGGCGGAACTTCATCTCCCATAAGCATAGAGAAAATTCTATCGGCTTCGGCAGCACTTTCAATTGTTACACGTCTTAGTGTTCTGAACTCCGGATTCATCGTAGTTTCCCACAATTGTTCTGCGTTCATCTCTCCCAAACCTTTGTAACGTTGCACGCCTACAGTACTTTCCTTACCTGCGGCTCCCGCCATATCTTTTATAGCAATATCACGTTGTTCTTCATTCCAACAGTAGCGTTGGTCTTTTCCTTTTTTAACTAAATACAACGGAGGAGTAGCTATATAGATATATCCGTTCTCAATTAACTCCTTCATGTGACGGAAAAAGAAAGTTAAAATCAAGGTAGTGATGTGACTTCCATCCACATCGGCATCACACATGATAACAACTTTGTGGTAACGTAATTTATCTAGGTTTAATGCACGTTCATCCTCCATAGTTCCTTTTGTTACACCCAACGCAGTAAACATATTTTTTATCTCTTCGTTGTCGTAAATTTTATATTCCATTGCTTTCTCCACATTCAAAATTTTTCCACGCAATGGCAATATAGCTTGAAAGGCTCTGTTTCTACCTTGTTTGGCAGTTCCACCCGCTGAATCTCCCTCAACCAAAAATATTTCGCAAATAGAAGGATCACTTTCGGAACAGTCCGAAAGCTTACCCGGCAAACCTGTTCCTGTAAGCACATTCTTACGTTGCACCATCTCGCGCGCCTTACGAGCAGCATGGCGTGCGGTGGCAGCCAAAATAACTTTATCTACAATCAGTTTTGCTTCTTTTGGATGTTCTTCCAAGTAATTAGAAAGCATCTCGCTCACGGCTGTATCTACAGCCCCCATCACTTCGTTATTCCCAAGCTTTGTTTTTGTTTGTCCCTCAAACTGCGGCTCTTGCACCTTTACGGAAATTACTGCCGTCAATCCTTCACGAAAATCATCTCCGTTTATTTCTAATTTAAGCTTAGATAGCATGCCCGATTTATCGGCATAATTCTTCAAGGTTCTCGTTAAGCCTCTTCTAAATCCGGCTAAGTGAGTTCCTCCTTCGTGTGTATTGATATTATTTACATACGTGTGCAAATTTTCTCCAAAAGAAGTATTGTACACCATTGCAATCTCAACAGGAATACCGGACTTTTCGCCTTCCATGTAAATGCCATCTTGAATCAATTTTTCGCGTGTAGCATCCAAATATTCAACAAACTCCAGCAATCCTTTTTCAGAATAAAACGATTCGTTTTTTGCTACTCCTTCTGCGTCTTTATCTCTTAAATCTGTAAGATTTAATCTAATTCCTTTGTTAAGGAACGATAGTTCTCTCAAACGCGTTGCTAGTGTATCGTATGAATAAACCGTAGTGGTAAAAATAGATTCATCCGGTTTAAATGTAACAGTTGTACCACGCTTCTCAGTAGTTCCAATTTCCTTAACAGGATACAATGGCTTTCCTATTGAATATTCTTGTTGGAACATTTTTCCGTTACGGTGAACCTCCACCATTAAATGTGTAGACAAGGCGTTTACACAGGAAACACCCACACCATGCAATCCTCCGGAAACCTTGTACGAATCTTTATCAAATTTTCCTCCGGCATGTAATACCGTCATTACAACCTCTAGAGCCGAACGATTTTCTTTGTGATGAAAGTCGGTAGGAATACCACGTCCATCATCTTTTACGGTTATGGAATTATTTTCGTTAATAAAAACATCAATATTTTTACAATGTCCGGCAAGAGCCTCATCAATGGAGTTGTCAACTACTTCATACACCAAATGATGTAATCCTTTTACGCCAATATCGCCAATATACATGGCAGGGCGCTTTCTAACAGCCTCTAAGCCCTCTAAAACCTGAATACTATCTGCGTTATAATCTCCATTATTTTTCAATGCGTCTTCCATACTTTTTTTTGCTAATTTTTTTGGTTTTTTTAAGTGTGGTAAATATACTAAAAAGCCTTTATTTATTAGCAAGAAAGGCTATTAAAAGAAGTTGCTTTTATTAACATTTGTTGATAAAAAAATGGTTGGTTTTACACTCTGATTTTTCAATGTATCGATTACAGTTTTAGTCCAATCTTAAACTGAGGAAGCACAGCACTATCAAACTTGCCCTGGGTAATGTAAACTGGATAGCTTACGTCTAAAAAGAAATCGTTTTTTAACGCGAATACTATTCCTGGATTCATTTTTGTTTTACCATCCAACGCCTCGTCAAAACTTGCATCCCAAAAATTATTTCTGGTTAATATATACCCGCTGCCTGCATAAAACATTTCTGCTCCGATATAAGGCGAAATCAACCCTGTATTTTTAATAGGATAATACTTTGCTCCCAAAGTCCCATTAATCCCCAATAGTCCAAACGATGATGATGTGTGTACAGACAATCTTTCGTTAATCAAATATTCATAATGAACAACGGCCGTAAATGCCAATAATTTATGTGCTTCAATAGAAAATAAATTTTTTTTCGATACATTATTCATATTTCTATAATATTCAACCTTGGAAGAATCTCCTGTATTTGCGTTAGCAATACTTGCCGTTAGTAACATTACAAAAGTTAATTTTTTAATCAGTTTGTTTGAATTTGACGTTTTCATGTTTTAAATTTTAATTGTTTTGTTATTTAATTTTATGACACAAAGTTCGTTCGCTTTAGCAGAGAAGTGTAACGGGAAATAAGGCGCTCCGAATGAAAATCGGCAAAAAATGCAATTAGAAGGGCACTCCTAAGCAACAATCATTTTTAGTTGCAAAATTTGCAACTTTTGGGTATATTGAAACGAATTATTGCAAAACAAAATCCATTTATTTGCGAAAAATGCAAATAAAATCGCCAAAATCAACTGCTTTATTTATGAAAAACGAACAGGAATTAAAATATCAGCACCGCTTTATCGAGAGCCTAAAGCTTTCTGTATCTGATAATATATCATTGGCTGATGAATTATCGGATATTCTAGGATTAAGCACCGATAGTATTTACAGACGTTTACGTTGTGAAACAGCCATTAGTATTGATGAAATGGCTTTAATTGCACGTAAGTTTAAGCTGAACCTGGTTGAATTATTGCGAGAAGACGGTAATAATAATTCAGTTAGTTTTAACTACACCTCATTATACCACAACCCTGAATTACTGAAACAGCATTTCAAGAATATGCTAAGCCAATTGAGAGGTTGCGCAGAAAGTAACGAAAAACATATTTATTATGCCGCGCACGAAATGCCTTTGTTTTATTACTTCCAGTTTCCGGAGCTTACTGCATACAAATTATTTTATTGGCGCAAAACAGTTTTAGGTGTGCCCGCTTACGATAAAATGCTGTTTGACGCATCAGATTTAGAGCCCGAGATTAATGAAATTTGCCATAATATATATACAACTTACAAGCGCTGTCCTGCCACAGAAATATGGACTCCAGAATCCATTAATACTATTTACACACAAATAACCTTTTATTTAGAAAGCTTCCTGTTTAAGAATAGAGCCATTGCCGAAAAGATTATACAACAAACTATTCAAATGATTGAGACCATTGAGCAGGCTGCAATACATAGCAATAAGGCAAACCCAGATAAAGCTCCTGTAGAGTATAATTTATATTTAAGTAATATAAACCTTACGGGGATTTTAATTTATTCTGAATTTGATTCCCAAAGAATAGCTGTACACTCGTTTAATAGTATTAATTCGCTTACTACTTTTCATGCCGGATATACCAAAGAAGCGGAATCTTGGATTAAAAATACAATTAAAAAATCATCGCTTATTAGCGGGATTGCCGAGCGCGACCGCAATCAGTTTTTTAATCAAATAAAACGTAAGCTCAATCAACTGTTGGAACAAGCACAAAATTATTAGCGTTGGTCTTTATTTTTGAATGATTAAAAGTGGCTGAATTAAAAAAATACTACCTTTGCTCATCATAAACTATTTGTGTCTTTAAACAAAGAACATAGCAATCATAATAAACTTACAGCAGCCGGTCTACTTGTAACACTCGGAATTATATATGGTGATATAGGTACCTCTCCATTATATGTATTAAGCGCCATTATTGGAAAAAATCCAATAAGTAATAACGTAGTGTTAGGTGCATTATCATGTATTTTTTGGACACTTACACTTCAAACAACCTTAAAATATGTTGTAATTACCTTAAGAGCCGACAACAAAGGTGAAGGGGGGATATTTTCATTATACGCATTAGTTAGAAAAACAAAAGTAAAGTGGCTGCTATTTCCAGCCATTATTGGCGGTAGCACGTTATTAGCAGATGGCATTATAACACCACCCATTTCAGTTTCTTCGGCTGTAGAGGGCTTGGTGAAAATAAATCCTAATATAAATACTGTGCCTATCGTTATTGCAATACTAACCGTACTATTTCTAATTCAACAATTTGGAACAAAAATAGTGGGTAGAGGTTTTGGGCCTATAATGTTTATTTGGTTTTTAATGCTTTCTATATTGGGAATCAAGGAGCTTGTGGGCGATTGGCAAGTTTTGAAAGCCTTAAATCCTTACTATGCCTATCAACTACTTTTAAAAACTCCGGGGGGATTCTGGTTATTGGGAGCCGTATTTCTTTGTACTACAGGAGCTGAGGCTTTGTATTCAGATTTAGGCCATTGTGGTAAAGCCAATATTCGTGCGACATGGATTTTTGTTAAAATCGCGCTATTGCTTAACTATTTTGGTCAAGGGGCATGGCTAATGCATCATGAAGGAGCATTGCTTTCATCTTTTAATATTGACAAGCCATTCTATTTAATTATGCCCGATAGTTTTTTATTGACAGGTATTATTATTTCTACTGCCGCTGCTATTGTTGCTAGCCAGGCTCTTATAAGCGGTTCGTTTACATTAATTAATGAGGCTGTACGACTTAATTTTTGGCCAAAAGTAAAAATTAAATATCCAACAGATTGGAAGGGACAATTATATATTCCATCAGTAAATTGGATGTTGCTCGTTGGTTGTATTGCAGTTGTTTTATATTTTAAGGAGTCGTCCAATATGGAGGCTGCTTACGGGTTAGCGATTGTGCTTACCATGTTAATGACAACAACACTACTAGCATATTATCTCACCTTAAAGAGATACAACAAAATTTTTATGTATAGTTTACTCGTAACCTACATTATTATTGAAACATCCTTTTTAATTGCCAATTTAGAAAAATTTACCCACGGAGGGTGGATTACATTGCTAATTGCCGGGACACTCTATTTAATAATGTACGCTTGGCATAGAGCAAAAGAAATTCGAAACAAGTACATCGAATTTGTACGCCTATCTGATTATATTCCTATGATTGCTGACTTAAGCAAGGATTTAACTATACCAAAATACTCCACACATCTTGTATACCTAACCGGAGCAAATCAAGCAGACGAAATAGAATCGGGTGCTATTTATTCTATTTTACAAAAACAACCCAAACGTGCAGATATTTATTGGTTTGTACATGTAGATGTTGTAGATGAGCCATACAAAATGGATTACCGCGTTACAGAAATTATTAAACACGATATAATACGTATAGATTTTCGGCTCGGCTTTAGAGTTGCTCCAAAAATAAATTTAATGTATCGAAAAGTTGTTCAAGACTTAGTGAAGAATGGAGAGGTGGATATTACCAGTCGCTACGAATCGCTTAATAAACAAAACGTAATTGGAGACTTTAGGTTTGTTGTTTTAGAAAAGTTCTTGTCATACGACAATGATTTACCATTTTATCAAAAAATTATTTTAGATATTTATTTCTTCTTAAAACACTGGAGTTTGTCGGAAGAAAAGGCTTTTGGTTTAGATACCAGCTCTGTAAACATCGAAAAAGTACCTCTAGTTATTTCCCCAATAAAGGAAATTAACCTAAAACGAATTTAGCACTTACCCGCCTATTTAGCTGCCCTACCATTCATGTGTTTTATTGAACCGTATTTAAATTTTAGCATAATTTCTATTCAATATATTATTATATTTGCCCACTAAGAAAAAAACAAGAAAATGAGAAGAATAGCATTCCTTTCCGTTAGCGTTTTAATTGGAATTTTATTTTTAGTTAATGCGTGCAAGAAAAAAGAAGAAGAGTTTAATACTCCTTGTTCAAAACCTACTCCCGCAAAAGCATATTCCAACGGACCTATAGGTGTTGGCGGCACATTACAATTAACAGCAGAAAGCATTTCAGGTGCTTCTTATAGCTGGACAGGGCCCAATGGGTTTTCATCTACAAGTCAAAATCCAAGCGTATCTTTTACCTCTGCCGCGGCAGGAACGTATGCCGTAACAATTACTGTTGACGAGTGTACTAGCGATCCATACTATGTTTATGTAGAAGAGCTTAAAACCACTGCAAGCAGCAATAGCCCGGTAATTATGAATCAAACACTAACATTATTTGGTGGATATATTTTAGATAATCTTGGACAAGCCGTTGCCGCTACCTATAGCTGGACAGGACCAAATGGATTTACATCCTCTGTTCAAAACCCTACTATTACAGCAGTGCCGATTGCCGCAGCCGGAACATATAGTTGTGTTGCATCTGCAAATGGATTTCAATCAGCAGTAAGTACTGTTACTGTTGAAGTTATTCCTCCTGCAGTATCATTTATCACAAATAATTCTCCCTCTGTAGGTGGCGTTTTAACGTTTTCTACACAAACCATTGCAGGCGCATCTTACAGCTGGACAGGACCAAATGGATTTAGTTCAACCGTTCAAAACCCTTCTGTGAGCAACATTACCAGAAAACACATTGGAATGTACACCGTAACATACACCCTAAGCGGAGTTCCAAGTCAAATAAAACAAAAGTATGTATATGTTAAGTTTTCTAATTCAGGATGTAATGGAGTAACAACATTTACTTTAAGCGGAAAAACGTACAATGTTGTAGAGGTTGGCGGTACACAATGTTGGATGAAAGAAAATTTAATTAAAACCGGTACAAGAGACCGATTTATGTACACTGAAATGATGCCTGCACCAACAGATTCGCAGGGAGTGTGTCCAACAGGCTGGCACTTGCCTACCAGTGCCGAATTGCAAAATTTAGCAATGTATGCTGGCAACAACGGAAATGATTTAAAAAAAGTAGGGCAAGGTACCGGAAGCGGAGTTGGAACGGACTTGCTAGGCTTTTCGGCTGTTCTTAATATTAATTTAGCTGGCGGAAAAAAAGCTGCACGCTATTGGAGCAACACAGAATCTACCAGTCATGCACAAATAATGCAACTTAATTCAGACACCAATTATATTTATACAAACCTACATAGCAAGACTGACTCTGCGTATGTTCGATGTGTAATGGACTAATAATAGAATATTTTTAATTAAAAAAAGGGAGATAAAGAAAATTTATCTCCCTTTTTTTTTAATTCATTTTTAACTATCATTGGCACGCAAATGAATTTACGCAAATTACATATTGGGTTGTTTGTTACACTTATGGTGTTAGGTAATTTATCACACGCTCACGAAAACCTATCTGATATTGATTTAAAGAAAGTGCACCATAAAAAAGTGCGTAGATTTTTAAGAAAACAACAACTCAACAACATTATTCGGTTTAATGATATTCAACCTTCTTTAGTTGACAATGCTGCGGATATAGACCAATATAGCACACATACTAAAACCTATGTAGTAAACCAATCGATTTCGAAAAGTTGGGAAGCCTACAAAAATGCAAATCCTGCAATAGCTTGGTGCGGAAAAAACATAGGATTTGATGTGTTGTTAAAAAAATCGACTGGAGAAATTGTATATAACGACAGTAAAGAGTACGATGGAGCAAAAAAGGGGAATGTATTGTTTTTGAATTTAAAAGTATGCAAAGGACTAGCCAACGTGCCAGTAGCATTTGAAATAACCACCGTTGACCCGGCAAACAGAATCATGGAGTTTAGTTACATAAAAGGAAATAAATCGCAAGGAAAACAGCAGCTAAAGTTTGTGGAAGGCGAAAACGGTCAAACTCAAATTATTCATCAAACGTATTTCAAAAGCGGATCAAAATTTCGGGATAAATACATTTATCCTTTTTTTCATACCCGTATTATCAATCAGTTTCACAAGAACATAAAAAAAGTTGCTGCAAGTATTTAAACGCCTACACAAGCTTCACGCCATAAATACCGCTATATTTTTCTTTTGCATACTCATAGAAATACGAGAAATTCAATTTCTCTCCTGTAATTTTTTCACACAATTGATTAGCAGTATAAAATCTTCCGTGTGCGTGTATTTTATCTCGCAACCAATGTAAGAGAGGCTGCATATTGCCTTTTTCAATTTCGTTCTCTAAACTAGGTAGTTCCTTTTTTGCTTGCTGATAAAATTGTGCCGCATAAAAACTTCCCAACGAATAGGTAGGAAAATATCCAAAGCTGCCGTGCGACCAATGAATATCTTGTAATACTCCTTTTTGATTATTGGGCACATCTATTCCTAAATATTCCTTGTACTTTGCATTCCAATATTCCGGCAGTTCTGCTACTTTCAATGCTCCTTCTAACAGCGACTTTTCAATTTCAAAACGGATCATAATATGAAAATGATACGTAAGCTCATCGGCAGATGTACGAATTAAAGAAGGCTTTACACAATTCATTGCTTTGTAAAAATTTTCGACCGAACAGTTTTTTAGTTGCTCCGGAAAAAATTCCTTTGCTTTTGAAAAATTATTTTTCCAATAAGGCAATCCTCGGCCAACATTATTTTCCCATAAACGAGACTGTGATTCGTGTATAGCCAACGATGCCGCTTCTCCGCAAGGCAAGGCGTATTCATCATCAGGCAATCCTTGCTCATACAAGGCATGACCGCCTTCGTGAATACAACTCCAAATCATTTCGGCCAAATCATTTTCATTTATTCGCGTGGTAACACGGACATCCTTTGCTCCAAAATTAATAGTAAACGGATGCGATGAAATATCTTGTCTGCCCGATTTAAAATCGTAGCCCATTTGCTCCAACAGATAAATTCCAAAATCCCATTGCTCTTTTTTAGGAAAGTGCTGATACATAACAGAATCATCTGTTTGCGGCAATGCAGTAATTTGTTTTACAAACGGCACCAATTTATTTCTTACATCTTTAAACAATGTATCTATCTCTGCTGTTGTAATCCCCGGCTCATAGGTGTCTATAAGTGCATCGTACGGATGATTTTCATATCCCATCAAATCAGCTTGCTTCTTTTTTAGCTCTACCAATTCGTGTAGCTTAGGAGCAAAAACAGAAAAATCGTTGGTTGTTTTTGCTTTTTGCCACGCTACAAAACTTTCCGAAACCGTTTTACTCATTAGTTCCACAAAATCAGACGGCAGCTTTATACTTTTGTTGTAGTCTTTCAAACTTAATTCTACATTTCTTTTTTGTTTAGTTGTTAGTGTGGCATCTTTAGAAAGAGCAGTCAACAAGCTTCCTAAATTGTTATCGGTAGATAATTGATGCGAAACAGAAGCAAGAGTAGCTATTTGCCCCGACCTCCGGGTTGCTCCATTTTCCGGCATATACACCTCTTGATCCCAACTTAACAATCCATATGCATAGTTAATATCTGCAATTTTTTTAAGCTTCTCTATGTAGTTTATGTAACTCATACTAATTAATGATGTTCGTTATGGTGTGAATGTGAATGATGCTTTGTTTTATATAACCCAAATCCTAAGCAAAGCCATCCGGCTATCATGCAAAGTCCGCCAAGTGGCGTTATTGGGCCAAGCCAGGACAGTCCTTCAATTTGTGTAATTGCTTTAGTGGATAAAAAATAAATTGAACCCGAGAATAAAATAACTCCTGCAAAAAAAAGATACGCAGCTGCTCTGAGTAGCGAATTATTATAGTGCTTGGCGAAATAAATACACATCAGTAAAACTACACTATGTATCAAATGATATTTAACTGCGGTTTCAAAAGAAGCCAAGCTAGCAGGAGTTAAAACACCTAAATCAACAAAGGTTTTTAAAAAATGTGCCCCTAAAGCGCCTAAAGCTACTGCTGTTGCGCCCATCAACCCAACTAGTAAATAAAAGACTCTAAAATTCATACTCTACATTTTAAATTAATAATTGCAAACTACTTCACTGCTTCAATTGTTTTAATGAAAACAATCCTACTTATTGGATGCAATATTTATCGTAAATTGCTACTCTTAAATTACTCAATTTTTCTATGAAAAAGATACTTGTATTAGGAGCCGGCCGGTCAGCATCATCGTTAATTAAATATTTACTCGACAATTCTGCTGCACTTGATTGGCAAGTAACCATTGCTGATATATCAATAGAGGTTGCTATGCAAAAAACGGCAAATAATCCTAGGGCTGCTGCAGTTTTATTTGATGTACAAGATGCTGCCAAAGTATCGGAGTTGGTAAAAGAACATTCTTTGGTAATTTCATTGCTACCTGCAACAATGCACTATTCGGTAGCTGTAGAGTGTATCAAACAAAAAAAACATTTAGTTACGGCCAGTTACGTATCAAAAGAAATGGGGGCTTTGGATAGGGAAGCAAAAAGAAATGGAGTTTTATTGCTAAACGAAATTGGCTTAGACCCCGGAATAGACCACATGAGCGCCATGAAAATTATTGACGCATGTAAACAAGAAGGAGAAGAAATCATTTCGTTCAAATCCTACTGCGGTGGGCTAATTGCTCCGGAAAGCAATAACAATCCGTGGGGATATAAATTTACATGGAATCCTCGCAATGTGGTGTTGGCAGGACAAGGAACAGCAAAGTATATTGAGAATGGGAAATACCATTATAAGCCGTACAGTCGAGTTTTTAAAGATATTGAAACTATCTCTGTGGAAGAACATGGTACATTTGATGGGTATGCCAATAGAGATTCGTTATCATATCGCAAAGTTTACGGATTAGAAACCATTCCAACTATGCTGAGAGGCACGCTGCGAATGCCGGGCTTTTGCGAAGCATGGAATGTGTTTGTACAATTAGGCTTAACGGATGATTCATATTCAATTGAAAATGCAGAGAATCTAACCTATGCTGAATTAATAGAAGCTCTTTTACCTTCGCACCTAAAAGGCAATTCTGTAAAAGAAAAACTATGCAACTTCTTGAATATACAACCTGATTCTACAGTTAGTAAAAAGATAGAATGGCTTGATTTATTTTCTGATAAGAAAATAAATATTCCAAATGCAACCCCGGCAATGGCTCTGCAAGCTTTGTTGGAAGGCAAATGGAAATTAATGCCGCACGATAAAGATATGATTGTATTGCAGCATTTATTTAGTGTAAAAAAGAGAGATGGAAAACTAAAAACTATTACTTCTTCATTAGTAGTGTTGGGTGAAGATCAAACATATACAGCAATGGCAAAAACTGTTGGATTACCGGCTGCTATTGCTGCAAAATTAATTTTACAAGGAGTAATAAAAGCAACAGGAGTGCAAATTCCTACTCATAAAGAAATTTACGAACCGGTATTAAAAGAATTAGAAGAATTTGGTGTCGTGTTTTCAGAGAAAGAAATATAAATTGCAAGAAATTTATTTTCCTTTTATTCTAAGCCATAGCTTATTTAGCTCATCCTTTAGAGAAGATGAATTCCAACGACCTTTTTCTAAAATCATTTTATTGTCAGCGCCACGCGTAAGTGTATATTCAAACGCAAAAGGAGCATTGCAATTGTGCCAACCACCAACCTGTCCAAATCTCAAATCGACATACTTTAATTTCCCATCTTTAGTAGTAACACAATAAAAATCATCGGAAAATAATTTCAATTTCTCTATTGTTGTTACATCTTCAACCGAATCTAACAAGTGTTTATTTTGAGGCAAATAGCAAAATTCTTTTGGAGCTTGGTCATCAAATTTAGAATAGTATGCTGTCCATGCTCCCGAATCTGTTTGCGCAATAGCTGTCCATAATACATTATTCAATGGAGTTGGAGTTGCAATTAATCTATTATAAGAAATATTCTGTGCTTTCAAACCTATCTGAAATTGATTGGTGGCTTCCATTTTATTAAACATACAGCTAAAAATATAAATGGTACTTATTGCAATACCGGAAGTGGCCCATACTACTCGCTTATTTTTAACTACCAATAATGCAATTGCACACACCAGTAAAGGCAACGTGTACAACAAATCTGCGACAAAAATAGTATGCAGCGAAATGCGATGATTATCAAATGGCTCGAACAATGCAGTACCATAAGCTGTGAGGCTATCAATAAATATATGCGATGCAAACCCTACGAAAAACAACAAGTACCATGTTATGTAATCAACTTCTCTTTTCTTAAAAAGCAACTGAAACAGCCAAGCAAAAACAAAAGGAGCAAGTACGGCAAACAATACAGAATGAGTAATGCCTCTATGGATAAGCAATGCATCAACAGGAGGAACAAAGGGATTGGCAAACACATCAAAATCAGGAATGGTATCTGCCAAAGCGCCAATCAGCATAGCTTTCTTACCAAGTTTCTTTCCTGCAATGAGTTCCCCAAGAGATGCTCCTAAAACAATATGCGTTAATGAATCCACCTTGTGTTTACTTTTCGTTATCTATACTCTAAATTTAAACAGAAAATACGTAGATGCTTAATTTATTTCAAACTTTGTTGAGTATATTTACTCTACATGAATATCTCTCAAAACAACATCATAAGCTTTATCATTTTATTAGTATGTATAGCTGCAACTCTTGTATTTCCAAGTATTGTTCTTTACCTATTTATTGCATTCTTGATGTCTATTATTGGGAGGCCCATTAAACAGTTTGTATTAAAAATTAATTTCAAAAAAAATATTCTACCCGAATCAGTTGCTTCACTAATTGCTTTATTGGTTTTGCTAATTTTCTTTTTTGGCACATTTACTTTATTTATTCCCTTAGTCGTAAATGAAATTAAATTAATATCGTCCCTTTCTGTTACAGATATTACCGAACGATTAGGCGAACCTATAAAACGTATTGAATACTTTGCTCAAAACTTAAATATTAAAGAACTTGAGAAAACAAGTGTTCAAGAATTTGTAACCATAAAAATAAGGGAACTACTAAGTTTTTCCTGGATAACAGATACGCTTAACAATATTGTTTCTACAATTGGCAATTTTTTTGTTGCCATCTTCACCATCAGCTTCATGACATTTTATTTTTTAAATGAAGAAAACCTTATCAATATTTTTTTTAAAACTGTTTTCCCAAAAACATATCATGGGCAAATTGATTCCGTTATTGTGCATGCCAAGAAACTATTAACACGCTACCTAATTGGAATAATAATTGAAAACTTAGCAACCGGAATACTACTTTTCATTGCATTAAGCATTTTTGGCATTGACAATGCGCTATTGCTGGCCTTTATTGGAGGGCTATTAAACATTGTACCTTATATAGGTCCTGTTTTTTCGTCAGCCATTGCATGCGTTATTGCTCTAACAACAAATACATACTTAGATTTTTATACAGAATGGTATATTCTTATTATTAAAGTTGCAGGAATTTTTGCTGTAGTGCAATTTATCGACAATATGTTTCTTCAACCGTATATTTTTTCGAATAGCGTAAAGGCACATCCTTTAGAAATTTTTATTGTATTAATTGCAGCCGGCAATTTATTTGGCATTACCGGTATGATATTGGCTGTCCCAGTTTATTCCATCTTAAAGATAATTAGCATGGAAATATATTCTAGCCTCAAAAAAAACTAATATGGTGACAAAAAAAACATTCGATTTTTTAAAGCAACTTAAAAAGAACAATAATAAAGAATGGTTTGACAAGAATCGTGCAACCTATGAAGCAACCAAAGCGGAAGTGTCAGTTCTAGTTGAAAAATTAATTTCTGAATTGTCAAAGTTTGAACCACAAGTTGCCGGATTAACTCCTAAGCAATGTTTATTTAGGATTAATAGAGATGTTCGTTTTTCAAAAGATAAAAGCCCTTACAAAACCACTATTGGTGCTAGCATTAATCCGGGAGGTAAAAAGTCGATGATTCCCGGATATTATTTGCACATTGAACCGGGAAATTCCTTTTTAGCCGGAGGTATGTACATGCCTCCGTCTGACAGACTTGCTGCTGTTAGACAAGAGATTGATTACAACTTTATGGAGTTTAAAAAGATTATCTCGAACAAAGATTTTGTCTCCTACTTTGGCAAGCTGGATGATTCAGACAAACTTACTTCGCTGCCAAGAGGCTATGCAAAAGACAATCCCGCCATAGAGTTGATTAAACACAAAAGCTTTATCGTGGTACACCAATTAAAAGATGACGAGGTGCTTAACACTAAATTTATTTCGATTGCATCTAAAATATTTAAAGCGATGCAGCCGTTAAATAAATTTTTACAACGAGCTACAGATTAGATCGCCACTGGATTTGAGGAGTTGTTATTTTGTAAGTATGCCCTACTAATAACAACACCATACAAACACTAGTTATTTTTCGCATTCAGTAGATTAGCAAGATAATATCCCATGCTAAAACATGCTTGTAGCAAATAGCCACCTGTTGGTGCATCCCAGTTAAGCATTTCCCCTATTGCATAATGATTAGGTAATTTTGTCAATTGAAAATTCTCATCTGTTTCCTGTAATGCAATCCCGCCCACTGTTGATATTGCATCTTCTATTGAAGCCATTCGAGTAATTAACAATGGCAATTGTTTTATCCTAAGTGCCAAATTTATTGGATTTACAAAATCCTCTTTCGGCAAAACAGATTTCAGCAATGCGATTTGAAGTTCATTTAGTTTAATTTCATTTTGCAATGTTTTTGAAATCGTCCTATTCATCGCACTATTCAGCTTCTCAAAAATAGTTTCTTTGGTTAAGGTTGGTTTTAAATCGATAAAAATGGTGGCTGTAGTATTCTCCTCCAGCTGCTTGCGAATTTCAGGACTTAATGCATACACAGCACCACCCTCCACGCCAAATTGAGTTAACACTATTTCGCCTTTCTTTTCCTTTTTACTACACATTACAGAAATATTTTTAAGAGGCTGCCCTTCTGCTTTTGCTATAAAATCCTTATCCCAATTAATTGCAAATGCGCAATTGGATGGTTGAAACGGAATTGTTTCAATTCCTTTCTCGTTAAAATAAGCTGTCCATTTTCCGTCACTTCCTGTTTTGCTCCAGCTGGCACCGCCAAGTGCAAATACAACAATATCATGATTTACGACAAATTCCTTTTCCTCATTTCTAAACAGCAATTCGTTCTTGTTGTTCCATCCTTTCCATTCGTGTTTTGTATTTATACGAACGTTTCTACTTTTTAATTTATATAAAATGGCATTCAATACATCAATTGGTTTGATTCCCTTCACAGGAAATACTCTTTTGCTCGAACCTATAAATGTCTCAATGTGTAATTGTTTAAGCCATTTTTGCAAATCAATATTGGTAAAAGACCGAAGACACTTTTCTAAATAAATGGACGGAGTATAACGGGTAATCAATTGCTCCATGTCTTCGGAATGCGTTAAGTTAAAGCCTCCATCTCCTGCAACTAAAAATTTTCGGGCCGGAGCAAAATTGCGTTCGTATACTACAATATCAAAAAGCGCTTCATCAAGGGTTGCTGCCAAAATAAGCGATGCAGGACCGCTCCCTATAATTGCAATTGATTTTTTCATAGCTATACAACCAAAGATATAAATGATTTTCAAGAGCCACTCCTCCTAAAAATCCAATTCTATTTTGCTTCAATCATTCTACTTCTCCACTTCATAAAAGGTCTTTCTACAATAAAATGCAATAAGTAGGCAAAGCTTATACATGTTATCATACAAATCAAAAGTCGTACATTATTATGCATTACATAGTCGCTTAAAAATGTAAGTGTTAAATGAATTACCCCTTTGTGTGTCAAATAAACTGAATAAGAAATTGTTGCAATAAACGTTGTTAGTCTTGAATTCCATTTGTAAAGAAAACTTGTTTCGCTTACTGCAGCAGCAACTACAAAGCCATATCCAATTGCAATTAAAGGAAACCCGAATATGGAGGCATTAAAAGCGGTTTTATCATAACACAAAAAATAGCATCCTGCTAAAATCAGCAACCCAAAGCCAAAAATAAAATTTCCATAATTACGTATTCTATTCCACACATTGGGAAGAAAAACATAAACTGCCGCAATTGAAACACCCACTAAAATTCCATCTAAGCGATTGTATGTTGGGTAATATATGTGCTTGTACCAATACATCCAGCCGTTTTCTTGGCCGATTCTAGGAATATACAATTGAGTAAAACTATAAAATCGGGTTGCAAAGCCCAACAGGAATATGGCTAGCACAAGCCAGTAGGCTCTTTTGAGCAGTCCGGTATAATGGAGTAAAAATAAAATAAATGGAAATAATAAATAGAAATGTTCTTCAACACAAAGCGACCATGCATGAGAAAATGCACCAAAGGCATTTAAATCCAAGCCAATGTTTTGAGTGAATGTTAGAAACTTCCACAATGGTGGTAAATTTTCTTTCTCCCGAAAAAACGGCATGCAAAAGTAAATACACACAACTACCAAATACAAGGGAATAATTCTAAAAAAACGTTTCAGGAAAAACTGTTTAATGGGAATAGCTTGATTTAGTTTAATAGGAAGAAAGAGCTGCACTGAAATTAGAAATCCACTTAATACAAAGAATAAATCTACACCTGTCCATCCAAATTTTAAAAAATTAGGTAGCCATTTAAGTGTGGCATTACTCAATATGAAATAGTGAAAAAAGAAAACAAATAAAATGGCTACTGCCCGCAAATGATCTAGCCCAAATAGCTTTTTATTAATTGTGTTTCCCAAATTTTAGTGTATGTCGTGTATGTTGTTGATTAATGCGATTGTAAGATGTAAACAATCTATTTCATTTCACATGTAGTGTTTCTTGATTAAACTGTCATTTTAGCTAATACAACTTCAAGTCTGTCAAAATTCTCTTCGTTTTTTTCAACTGCAAATATTTTCACTTTTCTACACTCCTCTGCTGTATTAAAAAGCATTTTAAAAACAAGCTGTGTCTTCGCTACCGACACTTCTTCAAAAGTAGCAACTACTTGAAAAAGTGGCTTTGAATACCGCTTCCAGGCTATTAACGAAGGAGCAACAATTTTTATAAACTCACATTCATTAGCATAATTTCCTTTGTCAGGTCCGTGCATTATAAAACTCCACTTGCCACCAACTCGAAAATCAAATTCATTAAACGTATTGGTAAACCCTGCAGGTCCCCACCATTTTTGCAGATAGGCAGGGTCTGACCAAGCACGAAAAAGAAGCTCTCTTGAAACATTAAAAACCCGAGAACTAACAATTTCACAATCAGGTGTTGTTATACTAATTTCTGTTGACATATCACGTTTTTTGTTTTTACATAGTACTGGAAATGCATTCCATCAAATTTCGACACTCGTTACTTAATGCACTGGCGCTACCAATATCCAACTCAAACATACACACTTTACTTTGTTAAACGTTTGCTTCCGGCTAAAAATAATTCCTGGCAAACCATAATACTTCAAAATTTGCTACATCAATCCTTTTACCATTTTATAATTGGTCAATTCAACTTCATTTCTAACTACAGTTTGTTCTGTCTCAATCGAAAAGCCAACCCTCTCGAAAAAAGGTTTAGCTGTAATGCTAACTTCTGAAATCAATCGTTTATGTCCATTTTGTTTTGCTTCCTTCTCGATAGCAGAATAAAGTTGCGCTGCAACACCTCTTCTCTGCCAGTCTTTGTGCACATATAACATATCTATACAACCGAGCTGTGTTAAAGAACAAAAACCAACAATTTTTTCTTGATGGCATGCTACAAGCAAAAACTGTTGCTCAATAATTGCTAACCACCGAAGCTTATTGTCAACACTTGCAGCCCACACATCTATTTGATGCCGGTTGTAGTTTACCTTGCAAACAGTTCTAACTGTTTCCACGAACAACTGTTGCAATTCAATCAAATCGGTCAGTTGTCCTTTTCTTATTTGTAATTGCGTATAAGCCATTATTGATTATTTCTCGTTGCCCAATTAAATAGTTGCACTCGAGTTAAATATAAACTTTTAGGAAATCGAAACAGCAAAATCATTTATCATTATTGTTATTTGGCATAATACTGCTCAGCCTCTTTAGAAGTCCAATAAAATCGTCAATATCTCTTTCAGTAGTATCAAAGGAACACATCCAACGTACTTCGTTTGTTTTTTCGTTCCAAACATAAAATGGTGTAGAGTCGATTAGTGCTTGGTTCCATGCTCTTGGAATAATAGCAAATACAGCATTCGCCTGAACAGGCTTTGTAATCTGAATGTGGGAAATGTTCTTTGTTCCGCTGTATAATTTCTGTGCCATTGCATTGGCATGTGTAGCATGTTTTTGCCAAACCTTATCTTTTAGCAATTTGTGAAACTGTGCTGCTATAAACCTCATTTTCGATGGCAGTTGCATGCTTTGCTTTTGTCGGAATTTCAAATCCTTCGATAAGTTTCTATCAAAGAATACAACAGCCTCACCAAAAAGCAACCCAATTTTTGTACCACCTACCGAAAGGATATCTACCCCCACTTCTTTGGTCATTTCTTTTAAAGAACAACCCAAACTGGCCACAGCATTGAATATACGTGAGCCATCCATGTGAAAAATAATGTTGTTCTGCTTTAGCAGATTACCTATGGCTTTTAACTCTTCTAAGGAATAAACCGTTCCGTATTCGGCAGGTTGGGCTATGGACAATACTTTTACTTGAGGATGGTGCTCATCGCCTCTTCTAATCAATGCATTTTGAATTGTTTCTACTTCAATTTTTCCTGCATTATTTGTTTTTAACGGTACCAATCTGCAACCTGTAAAGGTTTCCGGGGCGGTAGATTCATCTACATACATGTGCGAAGTATCGGCACATAAAATAGAATTAAATGTTTGCGTAACAGTGCCTATGCCCAATACATTGGCACCAGTGCCGTTGAAGACAAATGTTACATCCTCTGTACCAAATTCTTTTTTGAATTCATTGTTTGCTTGCTCCGTAAAAATGTCGTAGCCATACGATTTAGCATGCTGTACATTTGCTTCTTGTATAGCTTCTATCATTTCGGGTAGAACACCTGCATAGTTATCACTTGCTAAGCCTTTCATATATAATTGGTATAAAAGATAAATTTAGCAATTATAATGTATCTATATTTGAATAGACTCGAGTTGTGAACGCTATAGTCAAGTGTCCTCGCTGCGCTTCGTTAAACTAGGATGAGATTGGTTTTTGATACTATCATTTGATACTATCAAAAATAGTCTATTGCTACATTTTCCGCCTATGTTGGTGTTATCACCAACATAGGTTTGTGAGATTCCGCCTATGTTGGTGTTATCACCAACATAGGTTTGTGAGATTCATTTTATCTCATTCAAATGCCTTAAGAAAGCAAATGTAGTTTCATTCTTAAAATAAAAAGCTGCACTAGAAAAGTAATATTCTTCAATGGTATTAGCTAACTTCCATTTCTCTTGAATAGGGTTATTATGAATATAATTAAGCTTTTGAACAGCCGTTGTATATTCTTTGAGCACAAATGATAATCCATTACGTTCCCATATTTGTACTTTTCTATCCTTTGCATTTACTACTAGGTCATCCAACAGTTGGTCATTGGTTTCAATAAGACTAAATTTTATTTGTTGCGCAGTGTATTTCAAAAAATCGCGTTGAACATTGGGTAAATCATTATTGATTATCTGCCAAATTAGATGAATGTGATTGGGCATAATAACAAAACCATAAACAATTACTCTATGGTTCTTAGATAAGTAATTTAAACTGTCAATTATTATTTGTTTGTGTTTGTCACGTTTAAGAACAAGAAGCCAGTTAAGATTTGTGTAGGTAGAGTAGTATAAGTTTGTATCTGGTTTTAGAGAAGGCATTTAAGTAAAAATAATACTTTATTGCTTCTTAATCCAACGCTTCCTGTTGGTGAAAACACCAACAGGGGCTGAAATTGTCGCAAAACGAATAGCGTTGCAAACGCTAAATTTTAAACATCCTCGTTACACTTCGTTAAACGAGGATGAGGTGGGGCTATGCTACTTTCCTATTTGTATTTTCTCACCAAGAAATTTCGGTTCTCTATTTATTAAAATGTCTAAAAATACTTTAGTTCTCGCGAAAAACTCTCTCAAGTTTGTCTTAAAACCCATATATGCATTAACGTCTTTAGCATTGTAGCCATAAGCCTCAATTTCATTCTTTCTTGCAATGAAAACAGTCCGTTCATTATGAAATTTCTGAGAAATTGAAATTAATTTATTTTGTCCAAAAATTTTCTTTGCTCTAATCACAGAATCGAAAGTTCTAAATCCTGCGTAGTCTAAATAAATTGCTGAGTCAGGAATTCCACTATTTACTAATTCATTTTTCATATCAAGTGGTTCGTTGTAATCCTTTCTACTATTGTCGCCACTTATAATAATGTATTTAATTTTTCCAGCTTTGTATAATTCGATTGTTGCTTTAATTCGATTTTTGAAATATTGATTTACATTTCCATTATTTAAATACTTACTTGTCCCAAGCAACAAACCTGTCTCAATTGTTGGAAGATCATTTATGTTTTCAAATATAAAAGGTTCAGACGTCTTAACGATTTTGTAATTAGCCCAAAATGTAAAAAGCAATATTATTAAAAGGGAAGAAAAAATTAAAAGATAAATTCTTATTTTCATTGTGCTAAGTTATTATTTTTAAATACCACCTGTAAGCTTCCCCAAAGTTGAGCCAATTAAAAATAGAAAATCGACAAGCAGCTACAGCTGCGCGTTCAGTTTTTTAAATTTAACTTTAAATGGTAACAACAATGAAAAAAACACAATTCTCCGAAC
>JAFLBG010000010.1 GCA_017303975.1 Bacteroidota bacterium | reverse complement strand
TTGCGGATAGGGTACTTACAGATCCTTTTATATCGGTTACTTGTACTGAAATTTGATCGTTGTTGTTTAGCGAGGCATTGGTGTAAGTGTTGCTATTGGTGTTTTGCACAGAACCACTATTTAAAAAGAAATGATAGGCGGCATAATTGCTTGGAGAGGCTGTAAATACAATTGGAACTCCATTGCAAATAGTGTCGCTGCCGGTATTTGTTGTGAGCGTTACAGGAGGCAGGTTGTTTACGTTTATTGATTTTACGTAGGTGGCAGAACATCCATTATCATTTACGGTAAGAGTTACTGTTTTAACACCTTGCGAGTTCCAAGATACACTATACGGTCCGGCTCCTGTTCCGCTATTTACAGTGCCTCCGTTAAACGACCAAGTATAAGTTGCTCCTGTACTTGCAGAGCCAGTAAATACAATGTTTGCAGAGCTGCCTAAACAAATTTCAATAGGCATAGTGAAAAGTGCTACAGGTGTAGGTTTTATAACTACAACTTTAGTAGTAGAATTTTTGCATCCCAAATTATTTGTTGCAAATAAGGTTATAGTAGCTGTGTCCGGGGCTAATGTATAGGTGTGTGCTGCTGGGTTTTGTTGCGAGGAAGTGGTTCCATCTCCAAAATCCCACGACCAAGAAGCAATGGTGTCTTGAAGTGTATTGGTAGTATTGGTAATGCTTGTTGGTAAAGGATTGCAGCCCAATTGCGGGGTAACAGTAAAATCAGGATTAGGTGCTTTTTTTGCAGTTACATAATTTGTTTTTAGTAGTGTTTGTTGGCACGAATTGCTGTCTGTTACAATTAGCTGAATGTTGTAACTCCCTGTATTGGTAAATACTTTGCACGGACTGTATTGTGTTGAAGAGGTATTGTCGCCAAAATTCCAAAGGTAGCTATGTAATAGCGAAAACTCTGAAGTGTTTGTAAAACATACGGTGTCTGAGAAAGAGCAAAATGAAAATTTGTTGCTCGTAAATGCCACTTTTGGCGGAGAATACACCAGCACACTAAATGTGGTAACGCTACTGTCATTGCCTACACAATAGACTTTTAAAGAAACTGTATAAGTAGTATCATTCCCAGAAGCAGAGGTGGTAAATGTATGAATTGGATTCTGTGTGCCGCTTGTTGCAGAGCCATCCCCAAAATTCCAAACCCTGTTTGTTACAACGCCAGTAGATGCGTCTGTTAATTGCAGTGTAAAAGGTGAGCATCCCTTTGCTTGCGAATTACTTGTTATAATAGCGTTACATTGCGCAAGAATTGAATAATTAAATTGAAGTAAAAAGAGCGCTAGTAAAACCCCGAAACGATTGTAAATTTTCTCCATCAAATAATAAAATTACCGTTCAACAACTGAAAGAATAGAAACCTCAGTTTGTGCAATTCTTCATAGAGAATTTTAATTGAGATTACCTGCTTACAAAATAATTTTTTTTTGACAGAATGCCAACTATTCTAAAATAAAAAACCCTACACGGTTAATGTAAGGTTTTTAAATAATTGGGTGTTAAATGATTAGTCTTTCCAATTAACAATGCTATAGGTACATCCTTTAACAATTGTGGTGTCTAGAACCCCGTTTTTATATATTTTCCAAGTGAAAAAGGTGCCTCCGTTTACAGTATAGTTGTCAACAGATGAGTTTATGAAAAGTGATGAATCTTTGTTTAAACTTATTTCCTTAGAATAGCTGCCATTGGGCGATTGTGCAACATCCAAATTACTAGATTGATTATACAATGAGTTAAGCAGATACGTTGTAATTGGCTTAGACGGATTTGTAGTAATCTCAATTTTTATGGTATTCATGTTAGCATTTACAGCAGGAGGATTAGTAGGGGCGGCTGTTTCTTCTTTTTTGCAACCAATTGCTACCATGAAAAGAGCTGTAATTGCCAACGCTAGATTTTTAATTTGTACTTTGTTTTTCATGTGCAGGTATTTTTTGATTTATATACATCAATGTACTCTTCAAACTAAAAATCACAAAACAAAAAAAACTGAATTATAAGATTCTGATGCGTTGGTAGGTTTTTGTATTTGCCTAGTAAGCAGGGTTTTAATTGTTTTCAGACAACACTATTGTGCAAAGTCGTCTCGGTTTGGACTAAACTGTATTCTGCAATCTTTTGCTAAAACATGAATCAATCAGGTTACTTTATGTCAAACTGTTTGTAGTAATAGTAAAACTTGACATAAATCAATTTTTATATTACCTTATTGTAAGCATATTGTTAATTTATACGTAACCGAAGCGAATGTTGTATTCAAAAAAAATAAATTTCCTTTTAATTGTACTTCTGTTTTTTTATAAGGCAATAGAGTCTCAAGTTGTAATTAACGAATATTCTTGTTCTAACATATCCACCAAAATGGATTCGTATGGCGAATACGAAGATTGGATAGAACTATACAATAGCGGAGTATCTGCCGTTAATCTTACCGGTTATTATTTAAGCGACAATAAAAATAATCCAACAAACTGGAAAATTCCATCAGGAAACATTGCTCCAGGACAATATATACTTATATACGCTTCTGGAAGAAGCCTTGTTGCAGGAAATGATATTCATCCAGATTTCAAATTAACACAAACAAAGCCTGAAGAAATTATTTTTGCAGATGCAGGCGGAACTATTTTAGATTCATTAACCTTAAACCCAACACAAGAGAATCATTCAAGAGGACGAACCACAGATGGTGCATCTACTTGGGCTCTATTTACTACCCCAACCCCCGGTGCAGCAAATACAAATGCAAAAAATAATTATGCAACTAAGCCAACAATGAGCATTGGAGCCGGTTTCTATACCTCTGCGCAATCAGTAGCTATTACTTCTCCTGATGCTAATGTTGCAATTCATTACACTCTTAACGGGAATATTCCTACAAGTTCAGACCCAGTGTACGCCACTCCAATCAGTATTTCAAGCACAACAGTGGTGCGTGCACGTGCGTTTAGTTCAAATCCGAATGTACCTGCAAGTTTTATTGAGAGTAATACATTATTTATTAATTCCAGCCATACTGTTCCTGTGATATCGCTGTTTGGAGATAATATTCTTACTCTTATGGGTGGTTCGCAAATAGACCCGGAAACAAGCTTGGAATATTTTAATGCATCTGGAGTTATGAAGTCGGAAACCTCCGGCAAGAGCAATAAGCATGGAAATGACTCATGGGCTTATTCTCAGCGCGGTATCGATTTTATTTCATACGACCAATTTGGATATAATCACGCTTTGCGAGATCAAATATTTAGTACTACACCACGTAAATCTTTTCAACGCATTATTTTAAAGGCTGCGGCTAATGATAACTATCCATTTGAGACTGGTGGAGCGCATATTAGAGATGCATACATTGCACATCTGTCTCAGTTAGGCAATTTGAATGTGGACGAGCGTTCTTGGGCTCCCTGTGTATTATATGTAAATGCTCAATACTGGGGTGTTTATGAGATACGCGAAAAATACGATGATAAAGATTACTGCGAATATTATTATGATGTAAAAGAAGATTCGTTACAGTTTCTTAAAACATGGGGAGGCACTTGGTCGGAATACGGAGGCCCGCAAGCACAAACAGATTGGAACAGTTTGAAAAACTTTATCAACTCCAACAATCTTGCCGTTCAAGCAAATTACGATTATGTGGATAGTTTGCTAAACATAAAAAGTTTTACAGATTATTTTATCATTAACACTTTTGTTGTTTGTATGGATTGGCTTAATTGGAATACCGCTTGGTGGAGAGGGTTGAACTATGAGTCAGACAAGAAAAAATGGCGCTATACACTTTGGGATATGGACGCTACCTTTGGTCATTATATTAATTATACTGGTATTCCCGATGAGTCAGCTAATGCAAAACCCTGTGATGTGCAATCTATTGGAGACCCCGGTGGACAAGGGCACGTGGACATTTTAAATAAATTGATGCAGAATCAAGGATACAAAACATACTATTTAAACAGGTATAACGATTTGCTGAATACTACATTTAGTTGTGGAAATATGATTACTGTGCTCGATAATATGATTAATCAAATATCGCCAGAAATGCCTAAGCAAATAGCGAAGTGGGGTGGCTCTATGAGCGGATGGCAAGCGAATGTAAATGCACTGAAAACCTTT
Source organism: Bacteroidota bacterium (assembly GCA_017303975.1). Taxonomy (NCBI): domain Bacteria; kingdom Pseudomonadati; phylum Bacteroidota; species Bacteroidota bacterium. Next base: position 92,925 of record JAFLBG010000010.1, on the reverse strand, counting down.
ATTAATCAGCGTTGTGTGAATGTTAAAAATGGATTTGCTACTTGCTATAACGTTACAGGACCACATAATCTAGTAATAGATGTTCAACCTGCAAACTCCGGAACGGTTGATTTGAACGATTTAACACTCCCGTATTATCCTTATACAATCAGCTATTTTGGAGGTTTGAAAATAGATTTAAAAGCAACGCCTGCAAGTGGTTTTAGATTTGAACAGTGGGAAATGAGCGCACATACTGCCAATCCTAGCGCAACCGATAAAGTGATTGATATTACTGTTGCTGCTCCCGACAACATTGTTGCAAGATTTGATAACGAACAAGACTATTTGCCGTTAGCTTTTTCTCCTAATGGCGATGGAATAAACGATGTGTTAATAATCAACGGGAAGGATTTGAAAGAAGTAGATTTAAAAATATACAGTCGTTGGGGACAGTTAATTTTTGAAACAAAAGACCAAACAAAAGGGTGGGATGGAAAAGTAAACGGACAATTGGTGAATACCGATGTGTTTGCGTATCGTCTGCGTGTTGTGCTATCTAACGGAGATGAGGTAGTGAAAAAAGGTAATCTAACATTAATGCGATAGATGATAGATAGTAAAACATATTTAGTAGTTTGTAAAGAGTACACAAGGCTTCGCATCAGATACTTGCTGCTTTGTACTTTGTACTTTATACTTGCTACTGACTGCTATTCCCAAGACATCCATTTTTCTCAATTCTCGCAAAGTCCGCTGCAAATAAACCCTGCTATGACCGGATTTTACGATGGATACCACAGAGGCATTATGAATTATAAAAATCAGTGGGCTGCAATGGGCAATGCGTTTAAAACAATTTCGGCTTCGTATGATATGCCGCTTGTTTTTAACAAGAACAGAAAAAAAAGTTATTTAGGTGCCGGAGTGTCTTTTTTTAAAGACAAAGCAGGCGATTCGCAATTAGGCATTAGTCAAGTAAATCTATCGGTATCGGGCATTGTGCCAATAAATGTGAATCATAAATTTTCTGCCGGTCTGCAAGCCGGATTTGCGCAGCGTTCTATTGATGCCAGTAAACTTACCTGGCAATCGCAGTTTGATGGGTTTCAGTTTGATCCCAATCTTGTATCTCATGAGTTACAGGGCTCTACCTCTTTTTCTTATTTGGATGTGGGTGCTGGAACTTTTTACGAATTTTCAAACAAGGAAAGTAGTATCGAAGCAGATGATTTTTTTAGAGTGAATGCAGGTGTTGCTATGTTTCATGTGAATCAACCCAAACAGAAATTTTCTTCCAATAACGAAAAACTTAATTCTAAGTTATTATTTTTTGCTTCTGCTCATTACGATATTCCGGAGACAAAATATACCGTACTTCCTAATGTTTTATTTATGAAGCAAGGTGGCATTACACAGCTAAATATTGGAACTTCTGCAAAATACAAAGTAAAAGAAGGTACAAAAATTACAGGACTATATAGCGAATCGGCTATAGGGTTGGGCTTAAACTACCGACTGAAAGATGCTGTTATACCGCAGGTTTTTTATGAATTGGGTAGTTATTTTATTTCCCTGTCCTACGACTTTAATTTATCTACTTACCGCAATGTAAGCGCTGGTAGAGGCGGTTTTGAAATTACATTGCGTTACACAACGTTAAAGAATGCATTGAGAAAATAAACTTTATGAGCAAACAAAATTCGTTTTTAATTCCCTGCCTATGTGTATTTTGTACACTAAGTATGTTTTTTATTTCTTGTAAGAAAGAAGCGGGCGAGGGCGGAGCAGCCACCATAACCGGAAAAATTTATGTCAAGGACTATGATAATGCTACATTGACAAATTTAGAGTCACAATATTTTGCTCAGAAGGAAGATGTGTATATTATTTATGGAGGAGAGAAAGGCACGTTTGACGATCGTGTAGAAACTAGCTACGATGGCACCTACGAGTTTAAGTTTTTGCGCAAGGGTAAGTATAAAATTTTTGTGTACTCAAAAGATATTTCAAAAAATTTGGTGTTATATCCATCCGGTTATAAAACAGAATTTTATTCTGTAGAAATATCCGGAAAAAAAGATGAAGTAGAGGTTCCTACCATTGAAATAATTGATTAGTTTGACTTCTGCTCTGAAAATAATCGAAGACTTTACACCTGTTTCCTTACAGGAAATAGATGCTGTAAAGCTAATGGATAGGGTAGATACAAAATTTACTTTTCACAATAATAAACTTTCCACTATTCTTTCTCAACTTAAAAACTCATACCGTATTTTATCTATAAATGATACTCGAATTCATCCCTACGAGTCTGTTTATTTTGATACTTCTGATTTTAAGTTGTACTTGCAACATCACAATGGTAAACTAAATAGATTCAAGCTCCGATATAGAAAGTATGCTACCAACAACAAAATATTTTTCGAGATTAAGAAAAAAAATAATCAAGGTCGCACCTCAAAAAAAAGAATTCAAGTGCCTGCTTTGGATACCGGTATTAATCAAACCTGCTTAGATTTTGTAAAAAAGGAGGTCGACTCTTCTCGTGCATTTGAATATAAATTATCAAATTATTTCAGCCGTATTACGTTTGTAAATAATTTATTTACTGAGCGTATTACCATTGATTTTAATTTAATCTTGAAAAATGATTCGTCCACTAAATCGTTCGAAAACATTGTGATAGCAGAAGTTAAGCATGCAAAGGGCTGCAAGTCTGATTTTGTTAAGTTGATGCGCGAGAATAGAATTGCCAATACTTCTATCAGTAAGTATTGTTTAGGCGTAATTTCATTGTATCCAAATGTAAAGTACAATGCATTTAAAGAGAAAATTATAAAACTAAATAAAATAAAACATGCTGCTTGATATACTAAGTGAACCTGCCGTGAAAGACGGTATAACATTATTCGAGAAATTATCGTTCAAGTTTTTTATAAGACTGGCAATAGATATTGTTGCAGTATTTGTATTGGTTCGATTTATTTATTACCCCAACTACAAAAAGAAAGAATTTTTCTTTACGTTTTTTATTTTCAATCTAATTATATTTTTAATATCATTTTTGCTGAATAAGGTGGAAATGTCGTTGGGAGCGGCCTTTGGACTATTTGCTGTTTTTTCAATGTTGCGTTATCGAACAGAAGGAATATCGTTAAAAGATATGACCTATCTGTTTTTAGCCATCTCCATTGGGTTGATAACCGCCATTACCAAAGGCAACTTAGATGAATTGGCGCTGCTCAATTTTATTATACTAGGGTTTACCTATTTGCTGGAAAGCGACTTGGTAATAAAGAAAGAGTTTTCAAAACAAATTGTATATGAGAACATTGAAAATATTAAGCCGGAGAACAAAACGCAGTTATTGCTCGATTTGGAAAGGCGTACAGGATTAAAGATTGTACGTATTTCTATTTTGAAAATAGATTTTTTGAAAGATGTAGCTATTATACAAGTGTTTTATTACGAATGATACTGCGAGTTATATATACACTACTTCTTTTTTTTAGCACGTTGGTAGGCTTTTCGCAAACCAAAGATGCAAGCGTTTGGATTGGAAATTCGTTTGAGGTTGATATTAATAAAAAAATTGCCGCAACAATTACAGAGGAAATTAGATTTGATGAAAACATTTCTGAGTTGGGTACTTTTTTTACTGATATTGGATTAGAAGGAAAGCTGAGTAAAAAAATGTCACTTGGCGTGAATTATAGAAACATCAGAAGGCGCAGGTTGGACGATTCGTATGCCTTGCGCCACCGATTTTATGCTGATGTAAACATTCGCCAAAAAACGGAACGAATTACATTTACGTATCGATTGCGTTACGAGATGCAGTACAGTAATATTGCTGCTGCTGATTTTGGTTCGTCAGGAGATGGATTTACGGCAAGAAACAGAATAAGAAATAGAGTAGGTGTTCGATTGAATACTGAGAAAAAAGTAAAACCGTATTTTACAATAGAACTGTTTAATTATCCTAAAACTTATCAGTTTGATATGCGCTATAATGCGGGAATAGACTATAAGATGAGTAAAAAATATGCACTTACTTTCTTTTATCAACTCAATAATGAGTTTGGGGTTAATAATCCGCAAAGCGATTATACTATTGGCGTTGGTCAAAAGTTTAGTCTGTAATTTTTTTCTGCCATTAAATCCCTTATATTAACTCTATAATTAAAAAAGCAAACATGAAAAAAAATCTACTTATTGCCTGTGCATTGTTTATGTTGCTTAGCTCTACTTTTGCTCAACGAAAAAAAATAGCAGTGGTAACTTTTTACACCGATAAACATATTGATTATTCCGATATTCCTAATTCAAATGTTACGTTTGTTGCATCTATGAAGTCGTTGTACGAAGATCCGAAGTTTAATTTAAAACCTGTATTAGATAATTTTCACAAAGCCTTTTTTGCGGAGTTAGCCAAGGATTTTCCATTTGATTTTATTCCGGAAGAACAAGTAATAAATAACGAGGCATACAAAGCATATGAGAGTAAATGGGGTGAAACAAAGGATGCTGAGAAATCTAAGTTTGCGCAACAATATATTTCAGTAGATGGATACAAACCTTTAATTATAAACCCTTTGGGGAAGAAGGAAAATAGAAATGAAACGAAAATGCTCGAAATATTTGGGAAAGATGTGGATGGTGTAATGATTGTAACGCTAGACTATAGATTTTTGGTAAAGGCAGCAGTTATGGGTATGGGCAGTGCCGGCATGTATGCATATGCCCGTATTAAATTATGGAACAAAGAAGGAGATAAGGTTTTTACTGTAAATGAGCGTGCTTCATCAGATCAAACGGTAGCATTAATTTCTGGCATCCCTGTAACCAACGTGGATGAAATTCTGCCTATGTGCGAATCTGCTTCGAAAAAATTATTAGAGGACTTACGAAAACGCATGCCTAAGATAACTGAGAAGGCTGCTAAGAAGTTGTAGTATAAAGATGTGAATTGGATTTGTATATATTCGAAGTAAACTCTACTGTAAGTAAAACTTCAATATTTAGTTTTGTAGTTGACAATGTTATAAATCACGACTTTATTTTTGTGATGTATAGTTTATAGCCTCATACATTGACAACTATCTTGTAAATAACAAACTATTACTACTAGTTTGTTTGCTTGGTGGAGTATTAAACCAATACTCGATATTGCCTTGCTTTTGTAGGTTGACAATCAATACGTTATTCTTTTTTATTTGACACTCAACTTCTAATTTGCGCAAAATATTTATTTGACTTATCGTTTTTTGGTAGCTAGGTTTGCCCAAAAACTTTACTATGAAAAAAACACTATTAAGCGCGAGTCTTGTGTTAACAATTTTCGCTAATGCACAAAACAGTCTAGAATTTAATGAGGCAGCAGCTTTGCAAGAAGCCCAACAAAAAGGGATTGCCCTGGTTGACTACCAAGGCTACATTAACAAAAAACAATGGGAGTGGAAAAAAGCAAATGGCTTGATTAAACAAGCTCCCGTTGTTTTAGCAGATAATACTCCTGTAAATCTTACCGCACAGTCAGCTACCAACATCGATTTTGAAACCGGAGATTATACTGGTTGGACAACTGAAATTGGCTGGAATGGAGGTTTTCCTGCTGCTGATGGTGTAATTAATGGTATTCACGCAACTCCTGTGGGACCTGTCAATAAACATCCACATATGGTTTGTTATTTGGATAGTTCATACAGGCATGGTTTGATGAATGTAGGCGCAAATACGGATAGTATAATAATGCAAAGTTCGACCTCTCCTTTAGGTGGGAATTATGTAGCACGAGTTGGGCGTTATTGCGCTTCTAATGAGGCTTCTATATTAAAGCAAACGTTTAATGTTACTTCTGGTCAGCATGTATTGCAAGTGGCGTACCTACCTATATTGGATGCTGGCTGGCATATGCTAGACCAAGCTCAATTTATTACCATTTCGGTTTTAGATTCCAACAACGATACAGTGCAAGGGGCTTATCTAGAATTAAAGGATGTCACTACTGGCTATAATCAGGTTACCTATAATTTGCAATCGGTTTCATACAAGAATTGGCAGATATATTCTTTTAATTTAAGTAATTATATTGGTCAGAATGTGACCATAAAAGTAGAAGCTGCTGCTTGCACATGGAGTGGCCATTCAGCATATTGTTATTTCGATGCAAAATTGGGAGGTACTTCTTTAAGCGTGGATGATATAATGAATGCAAGGGTGTCATTGTATCCTAATCCATCTAAAGATATACTTACTATAGAGAGTAAAGATGTGTTACTATCTACCTACCAAATTGTGAATATGCTTGGAGAGTCTGTAATGACAGGTAGTTTGACCAATTCAAATACCATTGATATTTCCCAATTAAGCAAAGGGGCTTATGTAATAAAGGCTTCGTCTGCACATGAAATAATTTCTAAACGATTTGTAAAGGAATAATTCAACAACAATTTTATTTTCAAGGGCGCTAAGATACAATCTTAGCGCCCTTGTTGTTTTAGACCTTCTTACGGTTTAATCGTTACAATTTTGTATACACTCATTCAAAATAAACAACGCCTCATCCATTTCTGATTGAGAGATAGTCAATGGTGGTGCAATTCGTAGTGTAGATGCATTAAACAAAAACCAATCGGTTATAAGTCCTGATGCAATACATTTTTCGATTACTTTAAAGTTCATTTGCTCGCTTTCAAACTCAATTCCTATCAGTAAACCTTTTGCACGTATTGATTTTATTAATGGAGAAGGTTTTATGTTTTTTACAATATAGTTTGATTTCTCTAAAACAGTATCTGTAATTTTTTCGTTTAAGATAGTTTGCAATGTTGCTAATGCAGCAGCACACGAAACGGGATGGCCGCCAAACGTAGTTATATGGCCTAATACAGGATTGTGTGTTAAGGAATTCATAATTTCTTTTGATGCAATAAAAGCCCCAATAGGCATTCCGCCCCCCATGCCTTTTGCCAGTACTAAAATGTCAGGAGTAAACTCGTATTCTTGAAATGCAAATAGATTGCCGGTTCTGCCAAATCCTGTTTGTATTTCATCGAGAACTAATAAGGCTCCAACTTCTTTGCAACGATTGTAAATAGATTTTAAATATCCATCATGAGGAATGATAATTCCTGCTTCGCCTTGTACAGGCTCTATTACAACACAGGCTGTTTGTTCTGTAATGAAATATAGTTGATCAAAATTATTATATTCTAAGGTGCGTGTAGCGGGCAATAACGGGCGAAACGAATTTTTAAATGTTTCGCTTCCCATTATGCTTAGCGCTCCGGTGGTGCTTCCATGATACGAATTGGTGAAAGAAATAATTTCTGGACGGCCTGTAAATCGCTTAGCGAGCTTTATAGCGCCCTCAATGGCCTCTGCTCCGGAATTAACAAAATAGCAAGAAGATAAGTTTTGTGGCAATACATCAGCCAAAGCCTTAGCTAGTAGTACTTGTGGCGACTGCACGTATTCTCCATACACCATTAGGTGCATGTATTTTTCTAATTGTGCATTTACAGCTTTTAAAACATTTGGATGTCTATGTCCAATATTACTTACTGAAATCCCCGAAATAAAATCGATGTATTTTTTTCCGTAGGTGTCGTATAAATATACGCCATCTGCTTTATCTATCTCCAGCGCTAATGGGGCAGGGCTGGTTTGAGCAAGGTGACTATAAAAAAGTTCGCGGTTGTTCATTTATTTCATTTACGTCTGCAAAATCCCTACATTATACTGCTTGGTAATGGGCGCATGATTAGCAGCCTCTATGCCCATAGAAATCCATTTGCGTGTGTCTAGTGGATCAATAATTGCATCTACCCATATTCTGGATGCAGCGTAATAAGGTGATGTTTGTGCGGTATAGCGGTCAGTAATAGTTTCCAATAATTTTTTTTCGTCTTCGGGTGTTATTACTTTTCCTTGGGCTTTTAATGTGCTTACTTGAATTTGTAATAATACTTTTGCTGCCTGTGCACCTCCCATTACTGCTATTTGAGCAGTAGGCCAGGCAACAATAAGTCTTGGGTCATACGCTTTTCCGCACATCGCATAATTTCCTGCTCCGTACGAGTTGCCTACAATCACCGTAAATTTAGGCACTACAGAGTTGCTCATGGCATTTACTAATTTGGCACCATCTTTAATAATGCCACCTTGCTCAGATCTGGAGCCTACCATAAAGCCTGTTACATCTTGCAAAAACAGCAATGGAATTTTTTTCTGATTGCAGTTCATAATAAAGCGCGCTGCTTTATCTGCCGAGTCGGAATAAATTACGCCTCCAAATTGCATTTCACCTTTTTTGCTTTTCACTACCTTGCGTTGGTTGGCAACAATCCCAACAGCCCATCCATCAATACGTGCAAGCCCGCATAAAATAGATTTGCCGTAAGTTTCTTTGTATTCTTCAAAGTTTGATTCGTCCACCAATCTATCAATAATTTCCTGCATGTCGTATTGCTTATCTCTTGCATCAGGAATTATTCCGTAAATTTCTTTTTCATCTTTCTTAGGTGCTTTACTTGCAACACGGTCGAATCCGGCTTTTTCAAAAGATCCAATTTTATCGAAAATATTTTTTATTCTGTCTAAACAATCTTTATCGTCTTTGCATTTATAATCGGTAACACCACTAATTTCGCAATGTGTAGTAGCACCGCCCAATGTTTCGTTGTCAATATCCTCGCCAATAGCCGCTTTTACAAGGTAAGAGCCTGCCAAGAAAATACTCCCAGTTTTATCTACTATCATGGCTTCGTCACTCATGATAGGAAGGTACGCCCCGCCTGCTACGCAACTGCCCATAATTGCAGATATTTGAATAATACCCATGGACGACATGATCGCATTGTTTCTAAATATTCTTCCAAAGTGTTCTTTGTCGGGAAAAATTTCGTCTTGCATAGGAAGGTAAACACCTGCACTATCTACCAAGTAAATAATTGGCAATCTATTTTCCATTGCTATTTCTTGCGCACGCAAATTCTTTTTTCCGGTTATTGGAAACCAGGCTCCGGCCTTAACAGTAGCATCATTCGCTACAATAATGCATTGACGTTTACTTACATATCCAATGCCAATAACTACGCCACCTGCAGTGCATCCACCGTGTTCTTTGTACATGTCATCGCCTACAAATGCACCCACTTCAATAAATTTAGAATCTTTATCTAGTAGGTAATTGATGCGTTCTCTGGCAGTTAGTTTTCCTTGTTCGTGCTGCTTCTCAATTTTGCTTTTCCCGCCTCCTAAATAAATTTTTTCTAAGCGTTGATTCATTTGAGAAATAAGCAGTTTCATCTTATCCTCATTTTTATTGAATTCTATATTTTGCATAGTAGTAAAAAAATTGAATGTAATTATAATAAAAAAGCTCTTAAAATGACCGGCATTTTAAGAGCTTTTAGTGAATGGAAATATGTTTTATTTGAATCCAACCAAAATTGTAACGCATCCGCTTTTATCAAGAGTTTCCTCTTTTGAGCCTTCTTGTGTTTTGATTTCAATTGTTAAATCTTGTGTTACATCTACGTTAAAATCCCACATAATGGTACCATAACTTTTTGTAGTATAAATAACGTTGTTATTCATGTCCTTTAAATTAAGCTCTATTTTGCCTAATTGTTCTTCTGCACAAATAACCATTCTATACTCATCCCCATAATAAAAAGTCATTGGTACCTCAATTTTGGTATCGTTTAGCATCGTAGTGGAATACAACTGATCGTTAGCTATGTATGGCTTTAATTTAGGATAGCATTTTTGTCTAGAAAAAGTTTGGCATTGAGAGTAACCTGCAATACTAAATAATGCTACAACTAAAACGGTAAAGATGAATTTTAATTTCACGCGAATATTTTTTTGTTGTTACGCTTGTAAACCCCCTTTAAAATTACTGATTCGTAATTTTCTTTCTTAACGCTTCTGCTTTTGTTGTAATCTTTTCTAATTGTTCTTTAGACAATGTGTATTTAGATGTACCACCAATAGTAATTGTGTTTTTTGCAGCATCTTCTTTTACGGTAGCTTGCGTGTTATCCATTTGCATTTCATCATAAATAGATTTAATGTCTTTTAAATCTGTTAGGATATTCATGATGTCAGCATCAGATTCTTGTGTGCTTAATAGCGCAACTAAGTTGTTTAAAGAACCTTTTAATTCAGCTATTCTAGTAACAATTGCATCGTTGTCTTTTATTGTTTTTGTAAGTTGAGTTCCAACATACAATCCTTCAATAAAACCACCGGAGATAGAAAGCAAATAAGTGTTCATTTGCTCACTTTCCTTAAATGTTTCGTTCGAGTTCATGAAAATATCAGAAATCATATTTAACAACGAATCTTTGTTGTTAACGTTTTTCTTTAATCTATCAATTACTGAAGATGCGTATGCGCCAGAAGCACCTAATTCATCAGCAATTTTTTTAGAACAATCTAAGTAGTTCATTACTTCTTGTGTTTGTCCGAATATAGCAGAGTAGCTCATATCGGCACCATAAACACCTAGGTTTAATGCTTTGTTAAACTTGGTAGAATATTTAGAAACATTTTCAGTAGAGTTCAATAATTTTTTATCGTATGTTGCACCCGCCTTTTGCAATAACTTACCCAACTGAATAGGTGAAGGTATTGAATAAAACACGTTGGTTTTTGGCGCTTCTACTTGAGCAGTATCAACTGCTGTAGAGTCATTCATGTCTTCGCCTTCTCCCTTTTTTTCGTTGCCGCCACATGATCCAAGTGTAATTACTGAAGCTGTTAAAGCTACAACTGATAATCGTCTGATTGAAAGATAGTTCATATACATTTTACTTAGTTTGTTAAGATTTAAACGTGTCAAATATAGTAAATTTATGAGTTTAACCTAAAAATTCCGAAATTAAATTGAAATTAGCCAACAATATGGAAAATGTACGCGAATATTTAAATAAGCTAAGGCATGATTTTTCGAAATTATCGCTTTCGGAAAAAGATGTAAATGATAATCCAATTAAGCAGTTTGAGGCTTGGTTTACTCAGGCTGTTGAAAGTAAAGTGTTGGAGCCCAATGCAATGGTGTTGTCTACCGCAAGCAAAGACTCAGTGCCTTCTGCACGAGTTTTGTTGTTGCGAAATTTTGAAGCAAATGGCTTTGTTTTTTATACCAATTACCACAGTAGAAAATCGAAAGACATACATGAAAATCCTAAAGCGAACATGCTTTTCTTTTGGCCTGAATTGGAGCGACAAGTGCGTATTGAGGGTGTTTTAGAGAAACAGTCTGATGCCGAATCGGATTTGTATTTTGCAAGCAGACCAAGAGGCAGCAAGCTAGGGGCGTGGACATCGCCACAAAGCGAAAAAATTGCATCACGAGACTTTATAGATAAAAAACTAAAGGAATTTGAAACTAGATTTCCGGGCGAAGATATTCCTCGACCACCTTATTGGGGTGGGTATGTGCTAAAGCCAAACAGGATAGAGTTTTGGCAAGGCCGACAAAGCCGTTTGCACGACAGAATTGTGTACGAATTGAACCAAAATAATTCTTGGGATATTTATCGAATTGCTCCGTAAATTTTTTACGAATTATTTTATCTAGGACAATTGATGTTTTGCTGAATTGTTACCATTCTAGAGCCTTTGATGGTTTTCTTTATTTTTCGAATAAATTTTTTTTGATCTTTCTTTGATAATTCTTGCAATGTAAAGCAGTAGTCCATTTCACCTTCTCGGCCCCACCGATACATGTTGTGTTCTACTTTTTTTGGATATTTTTCCAGCGTTTCTAAAAATTGTTTGTGCAATACTTTATCTATTCCACAACATATGCTGTTGAAAGAAACTACTAATCGAGCTTTGTTTGAAGCTGTTGTGGTTGCAGAGGAATCGGGTTGTGCAACTGCCAAAAAATGAAGTAAAAGGAAAAATACAGTTGTGGTAAAAATAGATACAGATTTTTTCATACTTGTTTTTTTATTGAACATCATAACTATCTTCCTTCCAAATTAATTTATTTAACGTGCAATTATAATAAGCATTTGCGCTATTTCTCGAAAGTTTTATCAAGTTAGCATCAATAATTTCAATGTTGTCGTTAGTTAAATCTACAAGCAATTCATTTTTTAAAGATACAATTCCCCATTTTTCTTTTTTTACGAATAAGCAATTGCATTTTAGTGCAGGTAGCTGCATTTGTTCGTATTCAGGGGTTATTTGAAACTTCCCATCTTTAGAAATTAGCCCCCATTTCTCCTTTTTTTTAACGCAGGCATATCCATTTAAAAAATTGGTAGCGTAGTCAAACTGAAATCCAATGGCTAATTTTAATTGTAAATCGATATATCCCCACTTTGTTTTTTTTCGCACTGCCGCTAACTCGTTCGAAAAATAATTGAGTTCATCATATTCAATGGGCACAAGTATATTTCCGGTTTTATCAACCATGCCTTGCTTTTTGTTTTTTTGCAATTTAGCAAATCCATTTTCGAATAAACCTTTTACGATAGACGGAGAATAGTCGTATTCCAAAGGGATACTAGTTTTTCCTAAATTGTTTCCAAAGCCATATTTGCCATCTTTAACTAGAATAAACAAATCTTCTGTTCTGTCTAAAACATCGTATTCGCAAGGGAATACAAATTGACCAAGGGTGTCAATCAATCCATATTTATTGTTGTTTTTTATTCGTGCAAAGTTGTTTTCAAAACTTTCAACCCAATCAAAAGTAGGCGCAATTAATATGCTTCCGCGTTTGGTAATAAATCCCCACTTGCCCGAAATGCTTATTGCTGCAAGGTTTTGGTTAAAGTCGTGTACATTTTCATACAACGGCTCTATAATTGATTTGCCCAAATTATTTAGAAACCCATACTGATTGCCCTTTTTTATCCAAACGCAATATTCGTTCATATCCCCAATGTCTTGATATTCTATGGGGATGGCTATATTCCCTAGTTTGTCTATCATTCCAGCCTTTTCATTTTTTCTTACGGATGCAAATCCATTTTTAAAAGCTTCTACATCATCGTATTCAAAGGGTACAATTATTTTACCTGCTTTGTTTATAAAGCCGGCTTTGCCATTCAGTCCTACAGCTGCTAAGCCTTCAGAAAAATCCTCAACCCAGTCGTACACAAAGCCAATTTTTTGTTTCCCACTTGCATCTATAAATCCCCATTTGTTGTTTTGCTTTACTTTATATAACTCTGTCAGAGCTAAATCCAGCTCGCTTATCAAATTGTCCATGTACGGATAATCAGGGAACTTGAATCTAAACTCTGCAATGGATTTAGGTTTATGGTCGGCTGTATAAAGTGTGTATATCGCATGCCAAGCAGATTCTACGTTGTGATTGTTTGGAAATCGTTTTATAAAATACTGGTACTCGTTTATTGTTCCATTAGTTATCATGAGCGAGAATAATGCATTTTCTGCATCGTATTTATAAGGGCTATATGGGTTTTCTCTCAAGAATTTTTCGTATTCGTCAATGGTTTTGTTGGCAGTTGCTTCTTTGTATTTGGCTGTTTCGTAAAGTGTTTTAGCTTCCTTTAGTTGTTTGGAAGAGGGGTAGTTTTCAATAAAATTAATATAAGAGTCTGCTGTGTTTATGTTTTTCACTTCCGCAAATACTATACTATCTCTACTGTTTAAAGCTAAGCTACGTTGAGGCGCATCTGTGTATGTTTCTAAAAAATAATTTAAAGAAGGGAGTGAATTTTTATAGGAAGCAAAAGCTTTTTCGAATACCGTGTTTTTTAAACTATCGATTGATTTTCGGGTAATGCCATGTTTTTTGAATTTTTCGTGCGCATTGGAAGGTTGAATTCCGTAATTAAAAGATACTTTTTTGATGTAAACGTATGCGGTATCAATTTGATAGAATGGATTGTCGTTGCGGGAATAAATGGTAGCTAATCCATAATACGCAGCTACCGGATTTTTTTTGATGTTTTTTTCAAATATTTTTTTTGCTTCAAAATAATTGTAAATGGAAAGTGCCTTAAAGCCTTTATCTATCTTGCTTGCAACTAAAAAGGAGGGTGTGGTTAAAAGTAAAAATAGATGTAATGCGCGCATATGTTTTTATCAATCGAGCTTTTATTCGTAGCTTTAATTTAGAAATAAAAACTCAATTTACTGGTAAGTGTATTAGTAGCAATAGAATAGGAGTTATTTATTAGAAACCGGATACCATGTTTAGCAAAGGACAAATAATATTTGCCATTTTATTTTTTATCGCGTTTGTTTTTTTGATGCTGTGGTCGTACAGAAGAGATAAAAACATTACCGGAATACATTTCCCCAAAACATATAAAATACTGATATTCATAGCTTTAGTTCTGGCTTCGCTATATCTTTTTGTTAAGATAAAAACAAGTTTATAGTATTTATCGGCTACCCTCAAAACATGTTAATATTTTTGAAATAAATTCTTGGCAGGGGTATTGCTTTGCAGTCATTATAGAGTATATTTGCAATGAAATTTTTAAATGAAAAAACTAGTTTTCATATTATTTATATCTATTTCACTTGCTGCTAATGCAGGCGTTATTGTTTTGGAAGGTAAATACCAAAGCAGAAATCTGGTTATTCAAAATGGGTTTAGTGAGAATGGGGTTGGCTTTTGTACTTTTGAGGTTCGAGTAAATGGAAAGGTAGCTACAGATGAAATTAATTCATCTGCTTTTGAGGTTGATTTTACTCAATTTCAAATGAAACCAGGAACTCCGGTTACTGTTGAAATAAAGCATAAAGAAGGTTGTAAGCCTAAAGTACTAAATCCAGATGCATTGAAATCTCAAGCAACCTTTGATGTTGTTTCTATCAATGTTTCTAATAGTGGGTTACTAAAGTGGACAACCAAGAACGAGAATGGATCTTTGCCCTTTGTTATTGAGCAGTTTAAATGGACGAGATGGATTCCGGTAGGTGAAATACAAGGTAAAGGGACTTCTGAACAAAACGAGTATTCTTATCAGTTAATACCACATTCTGGGGAGAATAAATTTAGAGTTAAGCAAGTTGGTTACAACAAAGTGGCTAAATACTCTAAACCAATAACTTTTACTTCTAAAAACAAATCCATTGATTATAATGCTTCTTCCGATTTAAGTTTGATTACCTTTTCTTCAGAGTCATTATACGAGGTGTATGATGATTTTGGTAATATTCTAAAAAAAGGTTTTTCGAAACAAGTAGATTTATCAAATCTTAAAAAAGGTACCTACTACCTTTGCTACGACAATTCCGTAGAAGAAATTCGCAAAAAATAATTTTTATTTAGTTAGCGTTAGTTTTCTCCATAATGTTTGTGGAGTCAATAGAACCAGAACCCTTATTGATGTATTTGGTTAGATAGAGTGATGCAAAACAGAATACTGGTGCTAAGTTATTTTGGAGAAGGGCATTATTTTAATCCCGAATGCAAAAGAGCTAGAATGCAATACTAGCGCCAACTAGCAAGTTAAATCGTTGAGTAGGGTAATTATTCCAGCGTAGGTAACGTGTTGCACTTAGGTTGTTAAAATTTACATATGCGCTAATTAGTTTGCTGTATTTGTATTCGGCTCCAATGTTTACGTCCACAAAAGATTGAAGTGTTATAGGCTCTAGTTTGCTGTTTGCAAATTGCTGTGCCGATCGTTTGCCAACATAAAACAAATCAGCTTTTGCTACAATTTTATCTCTTAAATTATAATTTACTCCCGCACTAACTTGAACATTGGGTTTGTACCATGTGTTTGATTCTGTAGTTGTTTGGTAGTTGAAGAAAGAGGCTTTGGATATAATTTTCATTTTCTCGGTGGTTTGATACTGAAATTCTCCGGTAACATCGAGTACCATAACATCATCATAAACTGTATTAAATTTATTGTACAGTATCTCTGTTGTATCCACGCTAAACAATGCCATGTTTCTGTATCGTGAATAGGTAGCGTGTAAATTATACGCATCTTTTGTACTCACAGAACCCTTTATTCCTAAGAATGCATTAAACACATTATCGGTATTTTTTAGTGTGAGGTTGGGTGTTATAAAATTATTTTCGAACGCAAGTGTTCTAAAACTATTTCTGCTTAACCCTCCGGTAAACCCTGTATAGGCGATAAAAATATCATCTATCACATGGTAGTGGAAATTTATACTTGGATAAAATTTAAAAATGGTTGCTTCTTGGCTAATATCCGTAAATACAGATACGCCTAATTCGCCTTCCCATGTTTTACCTCCTGATTTGATGGAGGGATTTAATTTTATGATGGTATTGTTAAATGTATCGGTTGGCATAGAATTAGCATAAAAATCTACACCGGAGTTGAGGGTAATTAATTGATGGTCGTAGTAGGTAGTAAGTATGCCGCTTGCGGAAAAATTATTCTCTTTTGCTTCGTAAATATCTCTAAAGAAATGGTGTTGTAAGGTGATATCATAGTTTATTTTACTTGAATCTTTTATGTGACTAACTATTCGAGCAACTGGATTTAGGTAATTAAATACTTGCTTTTGGGCGTTTTTAGACAGGTTGTGTTTTTCGGTATCATAACCGTAATGATGGACTACATTTCTGTCGTATAAGAAATTGCCGCTAATGGTGTGTTTTGCAAGAAATTTTTTTCCGAATATATCAATGCTATTCGTACTTAAACCGCTAAATCCATAATTTTTTAGTGTTGCCTGTGATGAAAAGTGTTTCATGTGTAAGCCGTAATTTACTTCTCTTGAGCGAAGGTTGCTGTACAAATATTCGGCATAAGAAGTAGCATAATTTCCAGCACCAACTTTTAACATACTTCTATATAATTTTGTAAGTGGCTCTCCAACCATTTTGGCGGGCTTAATTTCTTCCAAAACAAAAACAGTATTTACTTTTTTGGGTGTTATAACATACGGAGGAACTATTATTTTTTTTGTAGAATCTTTAAATGAGGGCTGCTCCGAAAGCTTTACCGTGTTTGCAATAGTGGGCTGATATCCTTTTATGGTAATAAACTCTAAGCTGTCAATTCCACCTTGTGCATTTGCAGTAGGCGCAAATAGCAATAATAATAAAACAGCAATCAGAACAACCTTTACAAGTACAATGCATGCAGCATTTATACTTTTTGCGGCCTTCTCTATAATTACATGTGTTTCGTTTGTTCTATCCATTTTATTTTTGAATGCTATCGTTTATTGCTGGTTCTTGAAACAAGTTTTGGTATTCTAAAGAATTGGTTTTGTATTCTACTTTTAAATCTTCGGCTTTTAGCACAGGAATTTGTTTCTGCTCTAGTTCTAGAATAGAATTAAATTTTTGCTCTGCAATTTTCTTCAAATCTTCTATGTCGGTATTTTCTATTACACTTTTAAGTGTGTGTTTTGCTTGGAATAAATCATTTTTGGCTTGGTAGTTGTCGGCTAGTAGAATCAACCCTTTGGTAATCCAATAGGAACTTGCATTATCTGAATTTACCAATTGAAATATAGTTTTTTCCGATTCCTTAAATTCGGTTTTTAAGAATTGGATATATGCTATTTCATAAATGGCTTCCGCGCCTTTATCGCTTTTCGAGTTTTGGGCAATGGAAGTATATTCTACTAACGCATCATCGTATTTTTCAAGAGCCATGTTACTACGAGCAATGGTTATGTGAGCTTCGTCAGATATATCTGTCGAAATTTTTTCCAACCCTAGAACTTTGGTTGAGTAAGCAATTGCTTCATTGTATCTTTTTAGTTCGAAGTAGCAACGCATCAACGCAATTTTAGCATTGTGAATATTTGCTTGTTGTTCGGCTTGAGATTCAATAGCAGCATAGTTTGCAGCGGCTTCGGTATATTTCTTTAGTTTGAAATTGATACTAGCGGAACTAACTAGAGAGGATTCTGTAAAGATGTTTTTTTGTTTTTGAATAATGTAGTTATAGCCGGTTAACGCACTTTCTAGGTACCCCGATTTGTACTCGCACTCTGCTTTGTAAAAAGAGGCATCGAGTGTGAATATTCCGTCAGAGAATTTTTGTAAATATTTAGTGAAATCTTTTACTGCATTTTCGCAATCTCTTTCGGCATAGTGTTTTTTGCCTATTTCAAAGCTAATGCTATCAAGTGCTCCGTCTGATATAGTTACAGATGCATCTTCATAATATTTTCTCATGCCTTCTACATCATTTTTGGCAATGAATATTTTTTTAACGAAATCAAGGGCTTCCATGGCTTCAACAGATTTTCTATCACGCTTTATTACCATGTCGAAGTATTTCATCGATTCGTCATCTTGTTGTTTGTTGAAATAAATCAATCCAATTTGACTAAGGGCTTTGGTTACGTAACTACTGTTGGGGTATTCGCTTACTAATTTTTTGTAATACGTTAGTGCCTCATTTTCCTTACCCAATACTAAGTAAGTTTTTGCTAGCTCATATTTAGAGGGTGGTGCAAATGTTGAGTTGGGAAAGTTGATGAGTATGCTTTGTAGCGAACTGATTTTGTCCTCAAATTTTTTCTCTACGCCTAAAGCCATTGCTCGCTGATACATTGCATAGTCTATGTCAAGTAAATTTATTTTTATAGCTTGTCCATAGGCATTTGCAGCTCCGTCATAGTTTCGAATCATAAAATAACTGTCGCCTATGCGATTGTATGCATCATTTAATTTTTTTAAATCCGTTACTGTTGTATTGTTTGTGTATTTTCTAAACCAAAGATTTGAATTTGTATAATCTTTCAATTCGAAGTAGCAGTAAGCAGTGTTGTAATTTACAAGTACAAATTCGCTAAGATTAACAGCTCCGGGGCTTTCAATAAATAATTTATATTCTTCAATTGCTTTTGGGTAATTCTTTTTTCTGTAGTAACATTCGCCCTTCCAATAGTTGCAATATGCAGTAATGTTTTTATCGTGTCGTTCGGTTAGCGATTTGTTAAAGTATTTAATAGCAGAATCAATTTGTTGGTTGTTGTATAGGTCGATGGCTTTGTAGTAGGTTACTTTTTGATATACATGCTTAAATTCTTCCGTAGGATTTATGATTGATTCTATTGATTTTATTGCTTCACCATAGTTTTTAGTTGTAATATAGCCATTCAGCAAGTAGTTGTAGGCTTCATCAATTCTAGTTGATTTTGGATAATTGATAATATAGGTTTTAAATGCATCAATTGCCTCATTAAAAGGATTGAAGGATAATTCGTAACACAGTTTTGCATAACTGTACATTGCATCTTCTTGCATTTGCAAATCAAAATCCATTTTAGATGCTGCATAGAATGAGCTCTGTGCAGCTTTTTTCTTGTCTTTTTTAATATAGCAATCGCCTAGGTGATAGAGTGCCGTTTGAAGCGTAATGTTTTCTTCGTTGCCCGCAGTAGCATTTTGAAAATATTTGATTGCATTGTCAATTTCATTTAGCTTATAGTATGAGAATCCTATTTTGTAGTAATCATCTTGTGTTAAGCGTCCCACTGCTTTTTCATATCTAACAAAGTGTGGAATAGCTTCTTTGTATCGGTCTGTTTTAAAATAGCTTTCGCCAATTATTTTTGCTATCTCATGTACTCTTTGGGTGTTACTAGAATCGAGTAGTGGAGTGCCGAAGAAAATAGCATCATCATATTTTTCTTGCAAGTAGTAAATTTGAGTAATGTAGTATGGTACAACTCCTCCAAACTCAGAACTCCCGAGAAGCTTTAGGAATCCTTGAACGGCTGTTTCATAATTTTTTTCGTTATACGAAATGTGCGCATAGTAGTATACTGCAGCGGGTGTAAACTTTGTATCTACGTCCTTAATTTCAAAAAAATCTGTTTTTGCTTTTTCAAAATCTTTTTCTTCAAAGAAGCTATACCCACGTTTAAAGTAAAATTCGTACCTGGCTTCAATTGGTAAATGATAAACATCAACTAGTTTAAACCATTCCAATGCTTCCTTGTACTTCTTTTTTCTAAAATTATTTTTGCCAAGATAGAAGTAGGCTAGTTTTATTTTCGGACTCTCCGGATGTTGTTCAATGAAATTTCTTAGAAGTAGTTCTCCATCTTTATTGAACAGTTCTATGGCGCATGCTGCATGATAGTATTGGGCATCGGCTTTTACCAAATCTTCCGACTTTCTTTTTTTTATTACAGATGTAAAAAGATTTTGAGCAGAGCCATATTTTTGTTTTTGAAACAATTCGAGAGCTTGCTTAAACACGGCATCTTCGTTTGTATAGATTGTTGTTGTTTGTCCGTAAGCACTCGAAGCGCAAATGAAAAATAGCACTAGTGCCAACAAAAAGCAGAGGCTAATTTGAGCGATGTTTATATGTAAGAATAATTTTTTCATTCGTACGTAAATTTACTCGCCAGTAGTTTAGCTTATAAATGGGCTCGATTAAGTTATTAACGTAGGTTTGTTGAAATAAGTATTTGCGTTCTTTTGGGATGTTCACTAAAAAATTGAATTTTACAGTAAATAATATACCATGGGTTTAGACACAATCATCAATTTAGATAAGGTTTCTATTTTTCAGAAGCATAATTTAATTCTGAGCGAATTAACTATTGCAATTGATAAAGGAGAAATGGTTTATCTGTTGGGAAAAACGGGGAGTGGTAAAAGTAGTTTACTTAAAACATTGTATGCCGAACTGCCCTTGATGCAAGGAGAATCGGAGATTGCAGGATATAATTTGAAAACAATTAAAAGAAAAGAGATTCCCTATTTGAGAAGAAAGTTGGGTATCGTTTTTCAAGATTTTCAATTATTAACCGATAGAAGTATTTTAGAGAACTTGTTTTTTGTAATGAAAGCAACCGGTTGGAAAGAGAAAGATAAGATGGAGCAACGCGCGCAAGTGGTTTTGGAGAAAGTTGGGCTAAGTACCAAAGGGTTTAAAATGCCCCACGAATTGTCAGGTGGAGAGCAGCAGCGAGTTTCGATTGCACGTGCATTAATAAATGACCCGGAGGTTATACTTGCTGACGAGCCAACGGGAAATCTTGACCCGGAAACGTCCGAAGGGATTATTAAACTTTTGCTGGATATCAGTAAAAATGGAAGGGCTGTATTAATTGCAACGCATGACGTGTTGCAATACTCCAAGTTCCCGTCTCGCACCTTGAAGTGTGAAAATGGAAGTATTATTGATTCTAAAAGATAGCTGAAATTAAATCTTTGATGTTTTTTTGTGGGTTGAATGGGTCTAATGTTTGTTCTCTTTTTTGAATATCCTGTTCTCTAAATGGAGTATTTATTAACCTGTTTATTTCTTTTTTAAATTCTGACGCGCTATTCGCAATAATGCACAAATCCTCCAATCCGGTGTTTTCTACCATTGTAGTATTTACTAAACAATGTTTGCCCCTGAAAAGTGCTGCCAATAATTTTAGTTTTATTCCTGTCCCTTGGTGTGTAGGTAATATGTTTATTTGAGCTTTTGCAATTAAATCGTTTATCTCGTTAGTAGATATGTTTGCTTTTAGTGTGATGTTGTCGTTATTTTGTGCCAATTCTACTAGCTCTTTGGATGGATTACTTCCCGCTATTACTAGTGGAACGGATAAGTTGTTAAATACTTTTTTTGCTAAAAAAATGGCAGCTTCGTTGTTTTCGCCAACCGAAAGATTGCCATGAAATAAACAAAATTTTTCTGTATTTAATGAAATGTCAACATTGTCGAAACCATGAAAAGCAGGAAGGTATATCGATTTTTGAGTTTCAAATTTCAAATTTTGAATATGTATATAGTCGTTGGGCGAAATTGCCGCCAATACATTGGCAGATGCAAGATTGTTTTCGAATTTCTTTAGTTTTTTAGCTTCATTTAAAAAATACATTCGTTTCCATATTTTTTTTTCAACTGAAGCAAGTTGTTGGTAGTAGTCGTGTTCTATATTGTGCGTGCGTACAATTTTTTTTCTATTCTTTAATCTGCTATCATTTAGGTAGAAGCAACAGTGAAGACCTTCGAACAAGATTGGAAAATTATCTGTACACAAATTTTTGATAAGTTCGTTGGAAGCTCTAGAGGCAACTATAAACGGAAGCGGACTAAAAAACAACCGTTTTGATAAATTTCGTTTGTAATAATGTATGGTTTGGCAATAATTTTCTAGTTCTTTTTGTTGCCCTCGTCCATAGTCAAAGCAATGCAAAATAATTTTTACTCCAACTTGATGCAGTTTTTTTATTTTATAAAAAATATCAATAACACCTCCATAGTTTGGTGGGTAGGGCACATCAAAGGCAACAATATGTATAGTTTGATTCAAGTTTTTTGTAACACTGATTAGCAGCACCCAAATTTAACATTTAAACTTAATTAGAAAAAAGCAGCTCAAATTCAATTAAGCCATATCTTTGCATTGAGTTTAATACTAAAATAGATTTAATCATGGCACTACACAAAGCAACTTTATTAATAGAAGGAATGACATGCGGTCATTGTCAAAAGAAAGTACTTGCAATTCTTGAGAATACGCCTGGTGTAGTTTCGTCAACAGTTTCTTTGCAAGAAAAAAATGCTTTTGTTGAATTTAAAGAAGAGCGGGTTTCGATTGATACAATCTTACATGCAATTAATGAAACTGAAATTTATACTGCTCAACTAACATCTTAAATTAGCTTTGGATGGATAGAATGCCTGATTTTAGAAGTTCGTAAATCTGATTTTTTACTAGGTCTTTAGCTTTTACTGATTCAGCCTCATTACCCTCGGTATCAAATAAATCAACAAGTTCGTTTATTCCGGTAGCAATTGTTTTCGATTCTTTAAATACATCTCCAATTGCTTCAATAAGAGGCGAAACCTTCCATTCTGTTACACCCATGTAGTTTGGAATTAAGTATATATAAGTTTCTTCCTTTTCCTGTTCACTATTGTTTAAAGTGATATCATATTCCAGTTGTAATTTTTTTATTGTTGGGTCGAATTGTAAATATGTTTGGGTGCGTTCGTTTTCCTGTTTGTTAATCCACTGCTGGTAGTTTTTCCCATTGAAATATTTCAATGCATACAAATAGGCGTTGCTTATACTAGTAGCGTCAAGTAGGTGTTTTTCTTTTTCAAGAGTAAGTATTTCTTTTTGGAGCGAATTATCTTCTACAAAAAGTGTTGGGTTGTTTAGTAACTCTGATTTAATTTGGTAGAAGGTAGTTGTTTTTAGTTTGCCGGAAATATATTCTTTCTTGCTTGATTCTAAATGATGTAGTGTGCGAGGGAAAATTTTACTAAGAAGTATTTTTCTTAGCTCCTCTGCCGAAATGGTGATAAAATTATATTTTAAGTAATCGTTGTTTGTAACTTGATTTTTGAGTGTTGGGAACGTAATAGAATCAACACTTTTGGGGAAGAGGGTTCTTAAATAGAAATATCCAATCCCTGCATTTCCCATGTAAAGACTGGTGTCTTCTTCGCTAAAAGTTGAATACCCCGAGTGATATAGATTGCCTTCTTTTTTGTGTTTCAATGCCA
Organism: Bacteroidota bacterium; assembly: GCA_017303975.1. Classification (NCBI taxonomy): domain Bacteria; kingdom Pseudomonadati; phylum Bacteroidota; species Bacteroidota bacterium. The sequence continues at coordinate 69,511 of JAFLBG010000010.1, read as the reverse complement.
TCTCTGCGGCTGTTAGCGAGTAATTCAAATATTCTTCTGACTGTGTGATTAAGTAAGCATCAATAAATATATCTGCATTTCCTCCTTTTCCGTGGCATAATGAAAATGTTTTGCCGCTATGTCCGGTTCCAAGCTCTGTTAATACTGTGTTTTTTGTAGCGTTTAACGCATCTTGCAAATATTCTTTATTGTTTGTAAGTTGATGCGCTCTCCATCTGGCTAGTCCTATTCCTGGCGCTCCGTGACACCAAGCACTCATGTATCCCGGTTTTGTAAAATAGGTTTTGTCGTTTGTTTTTAATGCCTCTTCTGCATTAGTATAATCTTCTTCCGAATAAAATCCTTTTCTAAAATCGGGCCAATTAAAATATTGAGGATTGTAGAATTGATTTTCGTATTCAAATGCGAGTTCTCCTAGTTCGTTGAAAGTTGGATTTTTGAAATAATGCGCCAACTCAAAAAATACAGCTCCGATTCCTGCTGCACCATGCGAGAATCCGCAAAGTCCTCTTATTTGCTGATAGGAACGGTCCCAGTAAATTCCTTTTTCGCTAAAATGTGTTTGCGAAATTAGTTTGGCTATATAGTTGTTTAAAAATCTAAGAAGGGATTCATCTTTGGTTTCATCGTAGAGGTGCAGCAATCCTAAAATAGTTCCCGCAATTCCATTTAATACATCTTCAATTGGTTTGTTAGCAACTAAAAATTTTTCACAATCTTTTATTATTTCTACTGCCTGTGTTATATATTTTTTATTTTTTAGTACTTGACCAATTTTTAACAGTGTATAAGAAACGCCTGTACGTCCTGTTATTAAGGCATAGTAATCGGTTTCTTCTTTTTTTGTTTTTGCTATCAGCCAATTGGCACCGCCATGTATATAGGGAATGTACTTTTCGTTTGTGGTATGTTTGTATAGTTCTAAAAAAAACAGAAGTATTCCTGATGTGCCATTGTATATCCCTTCTGTCGCAATCCATTTTATTCCGGGAGATGCTGAACCGCTTGCATAATCTAAGGAAGCGGTTTCCCAGTAATAGGTTTCGTTTTCAACTTTTGCTTTTAATAAAAGTTCATCTCCTATTCTTATAGCTTCGTTAAGAAATTCTTGTTTTAGGTTGGGATTAATCATACATCTATTTTTTTGCGTATGCTAGAACATCTTTGTCTGAAATCGATTTGTCGCATAAGATAATTAAGCGCTCTGTTACGTTTCTAAGTTCTCTTATATTTCCGGTCCAATTTATTTTTTGTAGTTCTTTAATGGCTTCTTTCGTAAATGATTTGGTTGGAATACCATAATCGCTACAAATTTGGTTGTTGAAGTGTTCGATTAATAGTGGGATGTCGTCTCTTCTGTCATTAAGAGAGGGGACGTGGATAACAATTACGCTTAAACGATGGTACAAGTCTTCTCTAAAGTTTCCTTTTTCTATTTCTTTTGTTAAATCTTTATTGGTAGCTGCTACAATACGCACATTTACTTTTATTTCTTTATCGCCACCAACTCGTGTAATTTTATTTTCTTGTAATGCTCGTAAAACCTTTGCTTGCGCAGAGAGACTCATGTCTCCAATTTCATCTAGAAATAATGTTCCTGCTTCTGCAAGTTCAAATTTTCCTTTTCTTTGTGCAACAGCAGAGGTAAATGCACCCTTTTCATGTCCGAAAAGTTCGCTTTCAATAAGCTCTCCGGGAATTGCAGCGCAATTAACCTCAATTAATGGGCCATTGCAACGGTTGCTTTTTTCATGTATCCATCTTGCAACTAGTTCCTTCCCACTACCATTACTTCCTGTAACCAATACACGCGCATCGGTAGGAGCAACTCTGTCAATCATTTCTTTTATTTGCGTAATCCCTTTCGATTCGCCTACTATATCTATTGTTTTAGCAATTTTCTTTTTTAGAGTCTTTGTTTCTTTTACGAGAGTCGATTTGTCTAGCGCATTTCTTAGTGTTACTAGTAAGCGATTTAAATCAGGTGGTTTTGAAATAAAATCGTAAGCGCCTTTTTTTACCGCCTCTACTGCTGTTTCTATTGTGCCGTGTCCGGATATCATTATTATAGAGCTTTCCGGAGTTATATCTTGCAACTTCGTTAATACTTCTATGCCATCCATTTTTGGCATTTTTATGTCGCACAAAATTACATCGTACTTTTCTTTCGAAGCTTTTTCTATCCCTTCAATTCCATCAACGGCTTCATCTATTTTATAGTTTTCAAACTCTAGAATGTCACGAAGTGTTTTGCGAATACTTTTTTCGTCATCAATGAGTAAAATTTTTGCACTGCTCATATTAGTTTGTTTGTTATAAATCGTTGTTAATTATTCTATCTAATACTCCTTCTTTTAATGAAAAGGTAGACAATCTCATTTTTTTTAAGTTGGTTTTTTCTAAAATATAATTTACGAAAATACTTCCCAGTACAATCATGTCGGCTCTCATGGGCACGAGTCCAGGAGTTTGCAATCTTTCCTGCTGTGTAGATTTTAATAAAAATTGATGAGTAGCTTTAAAGTCTTCTAGTTTAAATAGATACGATGTTTGCTTTTCTACATCAAATTGAGCTCCATTTTTTTGGGTTATCATTTCTGCAAAAGTATCAAATGACCCTGAAGAGCCTACAAGTTCGATAGGTTGTAGTAATTCTATTTTTTGAAATAGGGAAGAGAGTGTATTTTCGAAATGAGTAATTGTATTTTCTATTTCTTGTTGTTGTATTGGGTCGCTTGGTTTAATCACTTCCAGTAATCTGGCAACGCCTAGTAGGAAACTTTGTTTCCAGAGTATTGTTGTTTTATTTGCAATAATAAATTCGGTACTTCCTCCCCCAATATCCATAATGAGGCTTGGTGCATCTGTAAGCTCAACGGCTTTTTTTACCCCGTGGTAAATAAGTTCGGCCTCTTTATCACCATTAATAATATTAACAACTATATTGGTGTTTGCCGCAATTTTCTTAACCAATTCCTTTCCGTTGGTTGCCTCTCTTATGGCAGAAGTAGCAAAAGCAAATATGTTTTTTACGTTGTAGGTATCGCATGTGTTTTTGTATTGTCTTAGAGCTTGAATGGCTCTATGTTCTGCAGCTTCCGAAATGTGTTTTTTAGAAATACCACCTTCTCCTAATCGTACGGCAATTTTGGTGCTAAATATTCTTTCAGCACGTTGGTTAGTAATCTTTACGATCAAAAGATTAAATGTGTTTGTTCCTAAATCAATTATTGCTATTGGCAAAATGTATGGTTTAAGATTTGTAAAATAACCACTTCCATAATTCTTTGTATGTAATTTTTTTGCCGTACAACAAAATTCCTGTTCGGTATATTTTACCTGCAATCCAAGTTGTTCCAATGAATCCTCCAATCAATACACTCATAGACAAAGCTAACTCCCATGCTTGAATACCAAAGGGAATGCGCATCATCATGGCTAATGGAGATGTAAGTGGAAATATAGATAACCAAAATGCAATAGGACCATCTGGATTTTCAATAATATTGTTCATCAAGGAAAAACATAAAATAAGCGGTATGGTAATTGGAAGCATAAATTGTTGAGTGTCGGCTTCGCTATCTACGGCAGCTCCAATGGCAGCAAATAATGCACTGTAGGTAAGGTATCCAAACAGAAAATAGAATAAGAAACTGCTTATTATTAATGGCCAGTTTATACGTAAAATATTAGAGAATATTTCTTTTCCTTTTTCTGTCATTTCAACTTTATTGAATTTTTGCTCCATGTCTGGCGATGCCGTTTTATACACGTGTTCAATTTTATCGCTGCTTATTCTCGATTTCATAAAAGCATTTTGCGAAACAGAAAAAAGCGTAAGCGATAGTACAATCCAGACCACAAATTGTGTAAGACCTACAAGCGCAACTCCAATTATTTTTCCCATCATTAGTTGAAATGGCTTAACAGAAGAAATTATAATTTCTACAATTCTCGATGTTTTTTCTTCCATTACACCTCTCATTACTTGTGCTGCGTAAATGAATATAAACATGTATATTAATACTGCACACAACAGTCCTACTGCAGTGTTAAGTCCAACATCGCTTGTTTCATCATCCACACTATTTTTTATATGAATGGTAGTTTTCACTTTATCCACAATAGATGGATCTACGTTCTCTAACTCCATTTTAGATTTTTCAATGATAGAAGAAAGAGAGCTAGATAGATACGATATTCGTTGCACTCCTGGCTGTTCAGTAGAATATAGAATTGCATTATTTGATGCCATAATGTTTTTAGGGATGAAAAGGATAGATACATTTTCATCGTTTTTGAAAATGCTTTTTACAGAATCTATATTGGCATCAATAAAATTATAATCAAATCGAAGGTTTTGTGTGCTGCGCATCAATTCTCTGAAACTGTGTGTCTCATCCACCACCACAATTGTTCTTGTTTTGTCTGCAACTCCACTAATCCAAACGGGGACAATAGCAACTGCAGCAAGTAAGATTGGGCCAAGGATTGTCATTAGTAGAAACGATTTTTTCTTAACGCGTGTTAAGTATTCTCGTTCAATAATTAGAAATATTTTTTTCATTTAATATTAGTTAGTGGGTTAATTTTTATTCTGTAAAATTTGATTGTGTGCCAACAGTTTTTGTTTCGCTTACTTTTTGTATAAAAATATCATTCATGCTGGGCACAATTTCGTTTACATGATGAAGTTCTACTACCGGTAAAATAAGTTGTAATATTTGATTTATTTTAAGATCGCTTTGTAATTGTAACGTAACTGAAGTGAGTTCATCTTCATTTTTTTGATCTAGTATTTTTGCTCCACTCCAAAGTGCATTTGCAAAAGCCAAAGAGCTTCCTGTAAACTTTAGTTCATACATATTTGATTTAAAAGTTTTTCTTATTTCTTTTACAGAGCCATCCAGTATTTTTTCAGATTTGTTAATTAGTGCGATGGAATCGCACAGTTCTTCTACTGAGCCCATGTTGTGTGTAGAAAAAATTATAGTAGTACCTTCTTTTTTTAAATGTAGAATTTCTGATTTTATTAGATTGGCATTGATTGGGTCGAATCCACTAAAAGGCTCGTCTAGTATTAGTAGTTTGGGTTTATGTAATACGGTTGTGATAAACTGTACTTTCTGCTGCATTCCCTTGGAAAGCTCTTCTACTTTTTTATCCCACCACGAGTAAATATCAAATTTTTTAAACCACTCTATCAATTGTTTTTTTGCGTCACTTTTTTTTAATCCTTTTAGCTGTGCCAAATACAGTGCTTGTTCGCCTACACTCATTTTTTTATACAAACCTCTTTCTTCAGGCAAATAACCAATTTCGGCAGTGTGTTTGGGGCTGAGTTTTTCGCCATTAAAATATATCTCACCACTATCAGGACCTGTTATTTGATTAATTATTCGAATAAGGGATGTTTTACCTGCTCCATTTGGACCCAACAATCCAAATATACAATTGGAGGGAATGTCCAATGAAACATTGTTTAATGCAACGTGTGATGCATATTTTTTTGAAACATTTTTTACAGTAAGAATGGAATGCATTAGTCTCTGGTTAATTGTTGAATTAATTGTAAAATAGGCTTTTTCTCTAGTTTGCTTTGTAGCCAAATATCCAAATAGCAATGTCTATAGAAGAATTGCTCTTTCTCGTTTTTTTGAAGTTCTCTTACGTTCTCATATTCAATTTTTAGTTTGTCATCAAGCTCTTTTTTATTCGTAAATAACTTATAGTAAATTTTAGCTACTGAAATGAATACTGACTGAGACTTATATAAAACCGGAAGTTTCTCAAATTCTCTTATGAGGTTTTTTGCTACTAAGAAATTTTCTTTTTCTATATGTGTAAGTATTTGTATTATACGTCCTGCAATAAAGTAATCTGCTTGTATGTCGCTGTTTTCGAAGGCAATTAGTTTATTTGCAAATTGCAATGACTTTTTATAGTTACCATTGAAAAAATAAACTTTTGTTAATGCAAAATAACAGTTTATCATTCTTTCTTTTGATGTTATTTCTTCATTTGCATCACAGTATTTTTCTAACTGTGATGGAGTGTCAGATTTATTAGTGGTAATAGGTAGGTGTATTTCCCCCCATGCTTTATGAATAAGCTGGGTAACAACTATATTGTTATATTCGTTAACATTAATGACATTTTTATAGGTGTTTAAGTTTTGTTTTAGCTTGTCGCAAAATTCAATAGACTTTTTATAGTACTGAAGTATACTGCAGGATGAAATAACATTAATAATAGAATAGAGGTATCTAAGAGGGCTGTGCTGAATTAAAGATGGAGATGTTTCTAGGGTGTTTAAAAATGCAATCGAATGTTTTAATCCATCCTCTGAGTTATTATTGAAATACGCTTCAAGCAATTTTATATAATAATAATCTAAACTTGCTCTTACAGTTGTGTATTTCTCTTTTTGTAAATGTGTGCTCTGAAGTAATTGTTTGATTTTTTCTCCACTTTCCGCAACAGAGAAAAGGCCCTTTTTATTTATAAACTCAAGCTTATCTAAGAGCTCTTTATTGTTTTCGAATTCAGAAATATTAGATAAGGAGTCTTTTTTTTGCAGTATATGTTTTTCTAGGTCAGACTCGTCAATATTTACGAAACGAGTTTTGATGTGAAAGTTATCTTTCTTTGCTAAAAACGAATAGATAAGATTAAACTCTTCTATTTCGCTAGACGTTTTTAATGCTTTAGTAATCCATAAATAGGCTATATCATTTAACCCCTTTTCTAAAAGTATATCAATATCCAGTAGTTTGTTCTGTAGCGTATATTGGCTGTTTTTATCTGAGTTGTATACTCGTAAACTTTTTAAAATCAACTCAAACAAGTAATGTTTTACGGCATGTAAATTTTTTATAATTTTTTTGTCAGCAATTTTTTCAATTATTTCATCGTCATCGTATTCTTCCATCATTTCAATTATGTCGAATACTTTTAGGTAGTGTTTTTCCCCTTCTTGCATACCGGCAAAAAGTTTGAAATATCTTTTTTCGCCTTTTGTAAGCGATTTGATAAGATTAAATAAATCCTTTTTGCCTAATTTGTTGATTACTTTTTGCATTAAACTTACAGTTGTATTAATATACTAATGATTTTGCAATTTATTAGTAGTGTGTCCTTTAATTATCTCTATTTGCTTTTCTATCCAAGGGTTGTAGTTTATAACGTCATTATAGTTTTCGTTACTGTATTTATTTGTAAATATTTTTAATGACGAAATCACAAGCTTTTTCTTTTTCGTGTGTCGATAATCTTTGGACAGTAGAGTTAAAAGATTTAGGAAATCTTTATCTCTAGAGTTGGATGGAAGTTTTAAGAACGCATTGTATTTTCTTTTTATTTTTAAAAATTGAGCAGATACATACTCAATGTCATTTAATTCGAAGCGAATCATTAGTTCTGCAAAAATTAATTTGCATTGAAATCCCATGTCCAGTTGTTCAAAATGTCTGCTATTTATAAGTTTTAAAATATTTCTAAGTGCATTTTTATAATCTTGGTTGTCAAAATATGCCAACGCTAAGTTAGAATACAGAATTGCCAAGTGATTCGTCTGTTTTTGTATAATATGATTATTTATGGCTTCAGTTAAAATAGATACTCTTTTTTCAAAGGAGTTTTCTAAGGTTGAATAATTTATAATACGAGAGTTGTAGTAAAAGAATAAGTACTTTTCGTAATGTAAATAATTAAACTCTTCGATAGCATTTTTAAGCTCTGTTGTTAGTTTTAACGAATCGTAGTATTTCTGATTTTTATAAAGAGCATTTATCCAATATGTAATTAACTGAATTTTCACTTCGTGATTATTTTTGTCAAACAGATTATTTTTTTTGAAATCTGCATAGGTGTGTCGCAAATACCGTTCTAGTGAAACGTAGTCTTGTTTTTGTAGAAGTATACGACTAATTGCATTGTATGTTTTTACTTTAAACGTGGTGCTGTTTTTAATGGTTTTGTCTTTTGAAAATTCTTTGATTGTTTTCTCAAGTAATTCTAGTACTTTATTCTGTTTAGAAGATGTGTGTAGTTGGAAAGTTCTTATACGGTATGATAATACGGCAACAACTTCCTCTATTTGATTCAGTTTATCTAATGTTTTTTGTGCGTTGTTTCGTTGGTTTATAAATTCTTCCGGACTTACTTCTAAAAAGTCTGATGCAATTTTTATTTTAAAATTATAAATAACGATAAGCAGATCGTAAAATTCATTTTGAACTCCTGTCACCTCGGCCTTTTTAATAAAGAATTGAAGTAATGTTTTGTTTTTCTTGTTAAAAAAAACATGGCTCAGAGAAATATAGTATAGGCACTTATTGTAATCTGAAATAGCGTAGTGTAGCAGATATAAGCTTTTAGAAACATCTTCGGCTAGCCTGTTTTTAAGCCGATAGAGTGCATTTTTATCTTCTGTGTAGTAAAGTTTTTTGTTTATATTTTCTTCATCGTAATTTGGGTATGAGTTCTTAATGTAATTGAATAGCATTTCATCTTTTCGCTCTGCGGAACTGTTGGTTCTGTTTAAGAAAAGTTTAAAGTTGCGCTGTTCTTCTTTGGATAGAGATGAAATTAATTGAATTAGAATATCCATTTATATAATTGAATGCGTAAGATTTATATAAATATATGTAAATTTAATAATGAATAATTGGTATATTTAAAAAAAGCAAGACAAGTACCATGAAATAGCCATGTTTGCCAATGGTAAACACAAACAGAAATGAATATTAAAAAGGTGGCGTATCTCATGTGACAATTAGAAACTTAAAATTTAATACAGATGAAACATTGTAGATACATCATTTTACTTTTAGTGCTAGGCTGCTTTAGGTATTACTCTCAAACATCACTAAGTACTAAATGGCTTACGCTTACCCCAGACACGCTTCAAATGGGAAGCAATTATTCTACAACTTTTTATCTGAAAAACGAAAGTGCGTTGCCTTACAATGATAGTTTACAATATAGAATAGGAATTGACAGCACAGGAATTGGAAATTCTTTTACATCGTCAGATACTTTAGTGCAGTTTTTTACATATTCTCTTCAGCCAGGAGATAGTTCTTTAACTACAATAAACAATTTGCCTACTGCTTACGGGAAGCAGGCTGTAGGCCCTAATGTTATTGTGGTTTGGCCTATGATTGGCAATGGATCTATCCCGGATACAGCTCGGACAATATTAACTGTAATAGCAAGTCCGTCATCTATACTTGAAATAAATAGTAAAGGTGAAATTAACGTGTATCCTAATCCAATTGCACAAGAGTTTGGTGTTAAGCTTTCTTACGATATTGCGCTGGAAAGCATAAAGCTGTATAATTCGCAAGGAGCGGAGTTGCCTCTAATTGTTGCCAACGATGGCTATAGAATAAATCATTTGCCAAGTGGAATTTACCTGCTTTATGTTAATACTAAGGGAAAGGGCTCTCACGTAATTCGCCTTGTAAAGACCGACTAGTTTTTAGTAGTAAAGCATTATTATAAAACAGCCATACTATGCTTAGTATGGCTGTTCTTGTTTAGAGCGTTTTGTCAATTAAAAGATACTAGCGCTAAAAATTGTGAGCTAATTGCGGTGGCAATCGCATGCGCTTTCTCATAAGCCAGTCTCTCCCCATCCACCCCTAGGGCCATTTTTATTGCTGCTCAGTGTGAAATTGTATCACCATGATTTTCGTAATACATGCCAAGCGATATGCTATGAAAGCTAATTGAACTAATGCTCCTACTGCTATGGATTAGGCTTTTCGGGAGACTAAAGAGTTTTTTTTCTTTCTCTATGGAGAATATTTTATGCTGAAATGGTATTTGAATGCGTAAGAAAATTGAAATTCTAATTCGTCTTACTGAATTTCTTAGCCGAAGTTTGTATCAAGAAATTAATTATAAATAAATAAAAAGATGTCAGCCATGAAAACAGCAAATGCGCACACAAATAAAAAATCAGAGAAACTAATAAACCTATTTTCTCATGTATTAGTAATAACCGTTTTCTCGGTTATGGCTTTTGGATTTTTCAATCTTTTAATTAAATAAAGTATTAATCACTAAAAACTAATTGTTATGAAACCAATCAAGAAATTTAGCTTGACTGAAATTAAAGTACAAAGCTTTATTACAAATTTAGAACCCTCTTCACAATTAACTATTGCCGGTCAAAAAGGAGAGGCGGCACTTACGAGTGCTGTCGTTAGCGCTACAACAGCTGTTCCAACAGGACAAACTACAGTTGTAGTTGGAATTACTTGTGCAGTGAAGTCATATCTGGAAGAGAATGAGTCTTTTACTGTTGGCGACAAGGCATCTGAATTAGTTTGTGGAGACTCCAATAATATCTATTGTAATGGAATACAAACAAAGGATTTTGTTGGGTGTGTTGCTGTAAGTATCGGAGGAGGTGCATTGGCTTGCATTAGCGCAGCAGTATGTTAATTTATAAAAACTAAATATTTACTCTTTTATCCTGAAATCAAAATTTTAAAACGATTAATTATGAAAACAACAATCAAAAAATTTCAAAGAATTTTAGTAGCTATTATTCTTTGTTTTGCTCTTACTAGTAAAGCACAAAATTGTGTAACATCATTTAGTTATTCAGTCACGAATGGTAATCAGGTAACTTTTTCAAACACATCATCTAATTCTACATTCGGACAATATGCTTGGGATTTTGGAGATGGCTATTATGGGAATGCACAGAATCCTACTCATACCTACTCGCAAAATGGCAACTTTACTGTATGTTTATATGATTCGCTATGTAGTTCTTTTGCTTGCGATACTACAATTTCCATTACAAATGCATGCTCCCCACCTCAAATAGCAATAACAACAATAGACGCAAGCTCATCACTTAATTGTGATGGTTCTGTAATCATATCTATTTCCGGTGGAGTTAGTCCTTACACGCTAGTAGATCCAAACAATGTTTTAGTATCTCTTTCAGGATCAGTTTGGTCAAATACTGCCATGTGCACAGGATTTTATGGATTAACTGTAACAGATAATATTGGCTGCCAAACACAAGGTGGATATCAAATTAAAACAAATCCTTGTGATGCAGCATTTACCTACAATGATTCGGGTTGTACTAATGGAATAACTTACTTCGTTCCTGCTTTGTATAAATTGAGTCAAGTAGGCGCTAGTACAACTTTTTCATGGGATTTTGGTGATGGAAATGTATATACTTCCTATACCGGTCCAGAGGGCCACACTTATGCAGCCCCTGGAACATATACAGTGTGTTTAACAGTAACGGATAGTGCAAATAATTGCAGTGTTAGTCATTGTGAGTCTGTTATAGTAAATTGTTCGTCTTCTGGTTCTTCATGCTCTATTCAACTATATAGTAGCTTAGATAGTTCAAATTTAAGTAGCAACTCTTATTTGTTCTATCCATATGTATCGTGGAATGGCTCAGTAAGTTACTTCTGGAGTTTTGGAGATGGGAATACTTCAAACCAGCAGTATCCTTCACATACTTACGCAAATGTGGGTACATATCAAGTTTGTTTAACAATACTAACAAGTGATTCTTGCTCAAGTACAACTTGTACTACAATTTTTTCTGCACAGTCGATAACTGTTATAAATACTCAAGGGCTTGCTGGAATAAGAAGTGTACAATCTAGTATATCAAATACGTTCCCAAATCCGGCAAACGAAAGTGTAACCATAAATCTAAAAGATGTTTCCAAACAGCAAATTTCAATTCTAGATATGCTAGGCAATGAAATAATTGTAAAAGAAACGCAGGGATTGAATAGTGTAACTATAAATACAGAATCTATACCGAATGGTATCTATCTTATAAAAGTAGATAATGAACTAGGAACGGCAAAAAGATTGATCATTAGTCATTAGTGGGATAAGGGCAAGTTAATTTTTCAACGGGCTGCAATTTTGCAGCCCGTTTTTTTATGCTAAAAAAATAGTGTTTCGAAATTAACAACTCAAAGTTAGTAAGTCTGTTAATGCTTGTTAAATGCGATTAACATCTGTTTGTATCTTACAGAAACCAACACCCCAATTATCATGAGAACAATTGCAAAAAACACCCAAAAACTCGAAGAAAGAGTTTCGCAAATTGCTTCAGGAACTGTGGCGGTATTCGTTATAGCCACAATTCTCTATTTTGTAGTGCGAACTATTGTAGAAAAGTTGTAATCTTAATCAGTCTGCATTTGAATTTTACGAAATTCAAATGCAGACTAAAAGCAAATCCACGTTAACTTTTTACATTGGCTTCTTCCGATTTTTTCGATCAAGTTTTTCAGGTAGTGCGACTTATTCCTAAAGGAAGAGTAACCAGCTATGGCGCAATTGCTGCTTATTTAGGAGCAAAGCGTTCTTCTCGGATGGTTGGTTGGGCAATGAATGCCTCTCATTCCGTAAAACCAAAAGTGCCTGCACATAGAGTGGTAAATAGAAATGGAGAGTTAACCGGCAAGCATCATTTTGCAACACCTTTCCTTATGCAGGAACTGTTAGAAAAGGAAGGCGTAAAAGTTAAGAAAGATAAAATAGAAAAATTTAAAACTCTTTTTTGGGATCCATTAAAGGAATTGGAGTTGTAAATTTAATTATCGAATTAGCACCACGTGCGATATTTTGTCTTCTTCTTTAAAATCCCCATAAACACTTTCTACCGAGTATTTGCAAATGTAAACACCTTGTGGTGCATTTTTTCCGCCTGTTGTTCCATCCCAACCAATAGTAGGATCTGTGGTTTGAAAGACTAAATCACCCCATCTGTTGTAAATGGCTAATTCAAAAGATAAAACTCCTGCGCTCTGTGGCATAAATAAATCGTTGTTGCCATTTCCGTCAGGAGTAAATGCGGTTGGAATATAAAAGTACGACACGCATGTATCTTGAATATAAAAAGTAAAGTTCGCAATTAGCGAATCACAAGCGCCAATTTCGTTAATGTCAAAATGGATGTCTTCTTTACACTCTACGATATTATCTGTAATGGCTTGTATTGTAATACACACGCTGTCTTCTCCTGCCTGAAAAATTAGACTATCCGGTAAATAAACATAATCAACTCCATTTTCAGCCGTGCCGCTGAGTGTGTATTTAAAAGCTTCGCGCTTAGATATGTTTTTTGTACCTCTGTCAAAACAGATATTTATAGAACCATTGTTTTCGTAAACCGTATTTTGGTCTTGCGCAGCTCCTTGAAATAAATCTGATTTAATCGACACCACAGATTTAGAACTAAAACTTCCCGCTTCGATAAATACTCCTGAGTCGTACGACCAATCGGATCCATCTGCAATAGCTAATTTTATGTGATAAGTCTCTCCACATTGCACTGCTGCAATAGCTGTAAATACTTTCGTAAAGCCATCGTAATTAACTGTTAATCCATCTGGAGCAGTTCCTGTTCCCCAACCATCACCGTTGTCAACATAAAAATTAGGGTAATTGTTTAGGTTTATATTATTTATGTTTATGGGTGTAGTTGTGCCGGGAATTAAAGCAATATTTGAAGCAGGCATTGCTACAGTAACCCCTGTAATTATAAAAGCGAATGCATCATTAATTGGAAATAGAGGGTTTACAAACTCCATGTATTCTTCAGATGCGAACACATACCTAAATTGGACAGTGTCTGATTTAGGTATAAAGTCAAATTCAATTATTGCCGCATCGTAGGTTGTTAATCCGGCCAAAATATCCAAATCAGGGTCTCCACTTGTATAATGAGATGTAGATGCGCCAAACATACTATTCGGACCGGGAGCGTCTTGTATAACTCCTGTTGTCATAATAATGCCGCTGTCTAAGCCAATATTGCTAGTCGCGCCTTTAAAAAAGCCTATTGCTTGAGGGTCTCCGTTGTAGGTGATATTCGATACTGTAACACCATTTCCCAATAATACATTATTTACTAATTGAGCAGCAGTTTTTTGCTGCACTGACAAAGGTTGAGACATTACTATGTTTAAACACAGTAGCAGAACTAGTACAATACTTAAATTGTATTTTCTCACGCGGTTAAATTATTAATACAGGTTTAACACAAAGTTAAAGCATATATGGATTAAAACAAAGCCCTCAAATTATTTGTAAATTAGCGCATGCTAAAATATACGAGCTTCTTTTTTGCCCTTATCTTATCATATCATCTACAATCTCAAGAAGAGAATGTAACCCCTTCAAAAAAATTTCATGCCGGAATTATTGCGGGTATTTCCACTAGTCAGGTAGATGGCGATAGTTATGGGGGATTTGATAAAGTTGGGCCGCTTGTTGGAGCGTATGTTCGAACAAATTTAAACTCCAAGTTTGATGTTCGATTTGAAATTATATATACACAAAAAGGAAGTAGAAAGAACCCGGATACAGAAAAAGGCGATTACACTTCTTATTTGCTCAGGCTCAATTATATTGATGTTCCGGTATGCTTGCGGTATAGGTATAAAAAAATATATTTTGAAGGCGGAGCGTCTTATGGTCGACTTTTTAGCTTTTCCGAACAAAATCAAGCGGGGCCTGTTATTCAATTGTATCCGTTCGAAAAAAGTGATGTTATGTTTTTTGCTGGATTTTATTATCAGTTTGCCGAAAAATGGACAGTAGCAATTAGAAGAAGTTATTCTCTAATGCCTATCAGAAAGTTTCCATTTGCAGTATATTCGCCTAATTTAATGTCTAATTTTTTTAATAAAGGATATTACAATAGTTTGCTTTGTCTTAGCTTAAATTATGAGTTGTAAGTTTATATAAATTAAGTATGTCTAATACAAAACATAAAATAGTAGTAGCTGTAACCGGTGCCAGTGGTGCTATTTACGCAAAAGTGCTGTTGGATAAGCTTTTGCAGCTACACGAGCAAATTGATAAAGTAGGAATAGTTATGTCCGACAACGCCAAGCAGGTGTGGGAATTTGAATTAGGCGATAAATCCTACGAAAAGTATTCGTTCGAATTTTACGATAAGAAGAACTTCTTCGCACCGTTTGCTTCCGGTTCTGCAAAATATACTACTATGATAATTTGCCCTTGTTCCATGGGCACCTTAGGACGAATTGCGGCAGGTGTTTCTGATGATTTAACAACTCGTGCAGCAGATGTTATTTTAAAAGAACGCAGAAAATTAATTCTCGTAACACGCGATACTCCGTTAAGTTTAATTCATATTACTAATATGAAAACAATTACCGAGGCAGGTGGAATTATTTGTCCCGCATCTCCTTCTTTTTATAGCAAGCCAACAAACTTTGAAGAGCTTGCAGCTACTGTTGTAGATAGAGTGCTAGATTTGGCAGGGTTGCAAAATTCAAAAACCTATCGTTGGAATGATGAATAGCAGCAGTATTTAGCGGATTACCACAAAACGCTTTGTTGTAATTAGATTGTCTTTTTTAATTCGAATTAAATACATTCCAGTGTCGAAGGTTTTTGTATCTACTACAAAAAAGTTACTCGCATTTCCGGTAAGCACTTTAGCACCAACACTATTAATAATTTCAAATGTGGTGTTCCCATTTATAGTTTCCGGAATTTCTACATAAATGTTTCCATTAGTTGGGTTTGGATAAACAGAGTACTCAAATAAGTTTTTATTTTCTGCCAAACCGGCTGTTTTATCTTGCATCGCAAATACGTATTCTCCTTTGAACAAAGAGTCTATTGTTATTAACCCTGCTTTATCTGTGTTTATACCCATCGATTTTGTGTAGTATGGAAATACTTGCCAGTCGTCCGCAGCATTTTTTCTGTATAATAAAACCAAACTATCTTCTGTTGTTGTAATTAGTGCATTATCCAAATACCCATTTCCACTAAAGTTTGTCCTGCCATCGTAGTTTATTCGTCCTTTTGCCTTAAAGCCTGCCGGTATTATCCCATCAACCTTCCAATATCTATTTGGCGAAATTCTATACTTATATGTAGAAGCTTTGTACGGGTCGGGAGCAGTATAATTATGTTCTACACGAAGAAAGGTTGAATCCGTAACAGCACTCGCAATTACCGTCATTCGTGCATTTGAAAGCGTATAGGTTCCAACACTTTTAATCGTTTTGTAATCGGGCGCAATGGCATCGTTTATTTTTTCGTCTAAGTTTAATGCAATGTAAGTAGGCGCAAAAGGCAACGAAATAGTAAATGTGGTGTGTTTGCCCGAAACCGTTGTTCGTACTGTAGTATCTTGCCATTGTGCATTTTTAAAGGTTATTTCAATTGGCACATTTGTAAAGTAGTTTGGCGCACCTGTCAGTTTTTGTTTAATGTAAACAGTTACGTTATTATTTGCTCCGCCACCTGCAACGCTACTCGAATCAATAGAAAAATGAGGGAATCCGGCACCAAGCACCCATTCATTTAAAAAATTGGTAAGTGGAACTCCGGTAGCAGTGCTCATGTCATTCAATAATTGAGTACTATTTACATGTGTAAACTTAAATGTATTTAGAGCGTGTTGTAGGCCCACAAAAAATAGAGAATCTCCCAAATAGCCTCTAAGCGTGTGTGCTACACTAGCTCCTTTATTATATACGTGTTTCCCGTACGTGTACTGATGTGGAATTCCAGAAATTGCTCTGTATCCAGCCTCTTCAATGTGCGCAAAATGCAGTACATCCTCGTGATTGGTTCGCACTTGGTTTTTGTAAGCATTTTTCCCTTGCAGGTTCTCAAAGAAAATATGTTCCGAATACGTTGCCATACCTTCGTTTATCCACATGTCTTCAGCAGTTTCACATGTAATTAAGTCTCCCCACCAGTGGTGTGCAAGCTCGTGCGCCATTAAATCTTGTAATCCGGTAGAGCCTCCTGCAACACCTAGCTGCGGATAGGCTATGTTTGTAGCATGTTCCATTGCCCCACTGCTAAAAGGAACTAAGCTATAGCCAACTTTGTTCCATGCGTAAGGTGCATAATCGTTTTCAAATCCGGCAAGGGCATTTTTTAAATTGATAAATGCGTTTTTTAAATTGGTAGTATCAGCAGGTGCTGCGGTAAGCCAAATAGGTATGTTCCTTTGAACACCATTATATATCTGCGATACGTGTGTATAATTAGCAACAGCAACGCACGCTAAATAAGTTGGAATTTCGTCCTCTAGCACCCACGTACTTATTCTATTGCCATTCACAAACAAGGTGTCTTTGCTTAAGTATCCATTGCAATACGCACGTTTGCCGCTGTTTGTTGTAATATTAAATTCGTATTTAGAGCGTTCTACAAAGTTATCGAAACACGGAAACCAAACTCGTCCATAGTTGTGAGGATTGGCCGAGTAACCTACTCCTAAATTAAACGCATACCCGCTTTGAAAATAGAATCCGCCCCAACCGGAAGGGTCTTTTGCCGGACTTCCATTGTAATACACAATTAAATCGAGCGTATCTGTTGTATTGTAGTTTGTTCCAAGTAAAATATGCAATAACGAATCTGTTCCTGCATTATAAGTAAATGATAGATTATTACTATTTAATTTTACGGAATCAACAGTTAGTTTGTATAAATCAAGGTCTATATAATTAACTCCGTTTAGTTTTGGAGCAAAGCGAACAATTGTATTCCCACTAATTTTTTTATTTGTAAAGTCGGTAATTTCTAAGTTGATGGTGTATTTAAGAATATCAAAGGTGTCGCTTCTGGTATTTAAGGCTTGAGCCGAATTAGTTGCAGTTGCTTCAGGCAACAGCGTTTTAAATCCTTTACAAGAAAAAATAGGATTTTGAGCTAGCGATAGTAAATTTAAAAAGGTAAATAGGCTTAGAAGTTGGAGTTTCATGTTTTGTTTGTGCTAATATAGTGTTTCAAATATACCTAGAAAAGCGTTTTTTAACTAACATTAAGAGTAAATAAAGTAGAGCTGTTGGTTTATTCCCCCTTTATACTGTTAGGCATAATCACTTTAATAATCAAGCTAATAAATATTTTTTAGTTTCAAATATTTGTTTATTTTAGCGTGTCAGATATATTAATGTAACAGTTCAAAAATATGAAAATGAGTATTCGTTTAAGTTCCGTTTTGTTAGTAGCTTTTTTGTTTGTAGCTCCTGCTTTTGCTCAAAAAAACTTTTCGAAAGAAGCTGATAAGGCTTACAAAAACATGGAATTCTTTAATGCCATAGAGTTGTATAAAAAAGCCTATTCTAAAGCAAAAAAGAAAGAAGAAAAAGCTTCTATTCTTTTTAAAACAGCGGAGTGCTATAGAAAAATTGGTGATTCAAAGCAAGCGGAGACTTGGTATGCAAAGGCTGTTAAAGCAAAGTATCCTGACCCTAAGGCTATTTTATATTTGGCTGACGCAAAGAAAATCCAACAAAAATACGATGAAGCTATAGTAGAATACAACAACTACAAAAAAGAAGTTCCTTCCGATACAAGAGGTGCAGACGGTGTTAAATCGTGCGAAATGGCACAAAAGTGGAAAGACAATCCAACTCGTTTTAAAGTAGATAATATGGCAATGCTAAATTCTAAGCAACAAGATTTTGCTCCCGGATTTGCAGATAAAAAAGGAACAACGCTTTATTTTACGTCAACTAGAGAGGGCTCTACTGGTGGTAAAACAGACCCGGGACTAGGACAAACATACAGCGATATTTTTGAGACAAAAGTAGATAAAAACGGAAAGTGGAGTACTCCAACTCCTGTTGCGGAGCCTTTGAACACTCCTGCTAACGATGGATCTTCTGTAGTTGCTAAAAAAGGAAACACTATTTATTTTACACGTTGTGAGGTAGAGAAAAACAAAGAAAAAAGATGTCAACTTTTTATGGCAACTAAAAAAGGTAGCTCTTGGGGTGATGAAAAAAAATTACCTTTTTGTGTAGATAGCTTTGCGTTTGGTCATCCATCTGTAAGTGCAGATGAAAAACTTATTCTTTTTACGTCTGATATGTCTGGTGGACAAGGTGGAAGAGATATTTGGTATGCTGTTTACGATAGTAAAGCAAAACAATTCGGCTCGCCAATTAATTTAGGTCCAACTATAAATACTTCCGGAGATGAGATGTACCCTTTCCTTCATGAGGATGGTTCTTTGTATTTCTCCTCAAATGGTCATATTGGAATGGGAGGATTGGATATTTTTAAAGCAGAGAAAAAAGGCGATAATAATTGGGCAAATGTTACAAACCTACAAGCTCCCATAAATTCAGCCGGAGATGATTTTTCTATCATTTTTGAAGGAAAAAAAGAAAGAGGCTACTTTGCTTCTAACCGTGAAGGTGGAAAAGGTAGCGATGATTTATATTCATTCGTTTTACCTCCGGTGTTGTACACCTTAGAAGGTGTTATTTCTGATTGTGCTAGCAAAGGTCCATTAGAAGGTGTTACTGTTCGTTTAGTAGGTTCTGATGGAACAAACGTAGAAATGAAGACAGACAAAGCCGGATACTATAGATTTTCGGAAGTTGGTAATGCTAGATACATTAACATGAATACTTCTTATGTTATATCTACAGATGCATTAGCTCTTAGCACAGTTATTAACTCTGCAGGAGGTACTGGATATTTGAATAGCTCAGAAAAAGGTAGAATTACAACTGTAGGAGAAAAAGAAAGTAAAACATTTAAACAAGATTTTTGCTTAGTACCTAATAACCCTGCCGGTATTAAATTCCCTGCTGTTATGTACGATTTAAACAAAGCAGATTTGAGACCTGAATCTAAAGACTCTTTAAATTTCTTGTATCAAACATTGATTGATAACCCTACACTAGTTGTATCACTAGATGCACATACCGACTTTAGAGGTACAGATAAATCTAACATTGATTTATCGCAACGTAGAGCTCAATCCTGTGTGGATTATTTAATTAAAGAAAAAGGTATTCCTGCTGAAAGACTTTCTGCTAAAGGTTGGGGTGAGTCTAAACCAATCTGTTTAGAGAAAGATAAAGACGGAAAGTGTTTGCAATATGCTACAGAGCAATACATTACTAAACAGTTAAAAACAAAAGAAGAGCAGGAAGCTGTTCACCAAAAAAACAGAAGAACTGTATTTAGAGTATTACGTTGGGATTACCAAGATCCTAATGCTCCAAAACCATTACCTAAGGTATTGCCTAAAGTAGAGGGTGGAGAAGGTGAAGATTATGGAGATGAAGAAGCTCCGGTAAAATTAGAAACTGCACCTACTACTATTCCGGCTCCAACAAATACAACGCCTGCAACTACTCCTAATCAGCAGCCAAAGGCAACTACTCCACAACAGCCAAACAACACAAACAAACCAAAATAAAAATATTCTCAGTCCCGACTAACCATCGGGACTGATTGTTTTAGCTCCTTTTTCAATCTATATGAGCGACACAAAATACAATCAGCGAGGAGTATCTGCTTCTAAAGAAGATGTGCACGCTGCTATAAAAAATATAGACAAAGGATTATTTCCAAAAGCGTTTTGTAAAATTGTTCCTGATTATTTAGGCCGAGACCCTAACTATTGCATTGTAATGCATGCTGATGGTGCTGGCACCAAATCTTCTTTGGCATACAGCTATTGGAAGGAAACAGGCGATATCAGTGTGTGGAAAGGCATTGCCCAAGATGCTATTGTGATGAATACAGATGACTTGCTTTGTGTAGGTGCAATTGATAACATGATGATATCTTCTACCATTGGTAGAAATAAAAATTTAATCACCAAAGATGTACTTGCTGCCATCATCAACGGCTCGGAGGAGGTATTACAAAGTATAAAATCTTTTGGTGCTGAAATTTTTTCCACCGGAGGCGAAACAGCTGATGTGGGCGATTTAGTAAGAACTATTATTGTAGATAGCACCATTGTGTGTAGAATGAAGAGAAGCGATGTGATAGACAATAAAAATATAAAGCACGGAAACGTAATTGTGGGTTTGGCGTCTTTTGGAAAAGCTGTTTACGAAACAGAGTATAATAGCGGAATCGGGAGCAATGGACTTACTGCTGCCAGACACGATGTTTTTTCGAATTATATAGCAGAAAAATATCCGGAGAGTTATGATAATTCTTTGGAAAAAAGTATCGTGTATTCTGGCACAAAAAATCTTACTGATAAAGTTTCTATTCAAGATAAATTTGCAGGAAATGTAGAAACAACCGTAGGTAAATTAGTTTTGTCTCCGACTCGAACATATATTCCCATTGCCAAAAGAATAATAGAAAAATTTAGAAATAAAATAGATGGAATGGTGCATTGCAGTGGTGGTGGACAAACAAAGGTGCTGCATTTTGTAGATGATATACATATTGTAAAAGACGATTTATTTGATATACCTCCCGTTTTTGAACTAATTCAAAAAGAAAGCAATACCTCTTGGCAAGAAATGTATAAGGTATTTAACATGGGACACAGATTAGAAATTTATACTGACAAAGAAACCGCAAAGAAAATTATAGATATTTCTATCAATGAGTTTTCGATAGATGCAAAAATTATAGGTAGGGTAGAGGCAGGAAATAAACAACTTACTATTAATAGCTCTAATGGAGTATATTCATACAAGGGCTAATTCTGCATTTCTCCTTATTATTCGAGCTTCGAGCTTGCTTAACATTCAATTAATGCACATTTAATTTAGTGGTAATTCTGTGTTAAATATTAGGTAATTCACTCATTCTAATTTCACACATGTATTTGAATAAGTACATAATACATAATTAGAAACCTAAATTAAACACAGAATATGAAAAAAATTTACACATTTATTTCTGCTGCACTGCTTACAGGTAGTATGTTAGCACAGCCATTTTTTACACCGGTTACCTACAAAGGTGCGTTCCCGGTTACAGATGGAATGACAGGAGTAAGTTCGAATGATTGGACTGCAGGATGGGCAGAATGGAATCCAGATGTTAAATCGTATCCTACTACAGTTACACAAACCATTAATTCAGATATTACAACTAACACCACATGGACATCTTCTAATGTGTATAAACTAGTTGGGAATATTTCTGTTAAGAATGGCGCTGTGCTTACTATACAGCCGGGAACAATAATTTACGGAGATCAAGCAACCAAGAGCTGCTTAATTATTGCACAAGGTGCCAAAATTATTGCACAAGGAACTGTCGCAAATCCTATTGTTTTTACTTCCGACCAAGGTGTAAACAATAGATTGCCGGGAGATTGGGGAGGCTTGATAATACTTGGCTACGGTGTTACTAATACATCTTGTGGAAGCTGCTCAACCAATCCAAATACGAATTATATAGAAGGGTTTTCAAGCAATTTTCCTGAAATATTGCATGGTGGAAATAATAATGATGATAGTTCCGGAGTGCTTTCTTATGTAAGAATAGAGTATGCGGGGGTTGCATTATCATCTGCAAGTAATTCGGAAATAAATGGCTTGACAATGGGAAGTGTTGGAAGAAAAACAAAAATAGACCATATCCAAGTTTCTTATTCAGGAGATGATTCTTACGAATGGTTTGGTGGTGCTGTAAATGCAAAATACTTAATTGCGTTTAGAGGCTTAGATGATGATTTTGATACTGATCATGGTTGGGCTGGAAATGTTCAGTTTGGGCTTGCTATAAGGGATAAAGATATTTCTGATACTGGTAAAGATTCAAATGGTTTTGAATCGGATAATTTTGACCCGGGATCAGGAAGAACTCCACTGACGTCAGGAATTTTCTCAAATATTACTTTAGTAGGACCTAAAAGAGATGGTAATACTTCATTGCCTTCTAATCAAGCGTTTGGAAAGGCGTTGCGTATCAGAAGAAATACTTCTATCTCAACATTTAATTCAATAATAGTAGGTTGGAGTAAAGGAGTGTCAATAGAAGGATCTGCAACTGAAGATAATTTTATTGGAGACTCTGCTGTGTTTGCAAATAATTTGATTGTAGGAGCATCTGATCCATTGGCAACTGCTTCAAATAGTTTTTATTATACATTCTTTTCTCAAGATGGTAATGATACAACTCAGACAGTTGCTCAAATAGCTTGGGTAGATCCGTTTCCAACTGCATTAAGCGATA
Organism: Bacteroidota bacterium; assembly: GCA_017303975.1. Taxonomy (NCBI): domain Bacteria; kingdom Pseudomonadati; phylum Bacteroidota; species Bacteroidota bacterium. Next base: position 46,534 of record JAFLBG010000010.1, on the reverse strand, counting down.
CAGCTGATTTTAGATTGATGAATAATACTTCTGTTGCCGCAACTGGAGCATCTTTTACAGATACTAAATTTTCGGGGTTAGTTATTAACACAGGAATAAGAGAAGTAAGTAATGTATTGTCTTTACTTTCTGTATATCCAAATCCTTCAAGTGGTATTGCTACTATCGGTTTTAGTTTGAAAGAAAGAGCTGATGTTGTTATTCAAGTTTTAGACATAACTGGTAAGGTAGTTTATGCTACTGAACTTGCAAATCTTTCTTTAGGAAATCAACATACAGCAGTTGATTTAAGTACTGCTAAAGCAGGAATTTATTTTGTTGCTATTTCAGTAAATGGTTCAGAAAAACAAGTTAGCAAACTTGTAGTTAACAATTAGTTTATCCTTCCTCTTTAAGCCAAGTAAGCGGTTCTGCTTACTTGGCTTTTTAATTTTACCAATTTAATAGCTCTTTTAGTTTGCTATATCCTGTCTTACTTACGGGAATTTTTTTGTTTGATTTTAAAATGGCCAAGTATCCGTCTTTTTCGTAAGGCTCTAACCTAACTATTTGTTGTACTTGTAAAATATAGGATCGGTGTGCTCTAATAAAATTTTTTTGAGGTAATGTTTTTTCGTAAAACGACATTGTTTTTTTCTTTACATATAAATTGCCATCGAGTGTAAAAATTTTAACATAATCATCGTAAGCCTCAATGTGTTCGACCTCCTCCGTTGCTAGAATTTTTAAGCTGTTGCCTGATTTTACAACAATTCGTTTGGTTTCATCCTCTTTTCCTGTAATCTTTTCTAGCAATGCATCTGTTGATTTTTTTTGATTTTCTTTTTGAGTTACATATTTTTCTAGCGCTTTTTTGAAACGCTCTTTGCTAAATGGTTTCAATAAATAATCAACGGCATGCGCTTCAAAGGCTTTAACAGCAAACTCATCAAATGCAGTAGTGAAAATTACATTTGTAGGATGTTCAACTATTTCAAGCATTTCAAAGCCGTTTAGTTTTGGCATTTGAATATCTAGAAAAATTAAGTCGGGCTTAAGTGTATGTATTGCTTTAAATCCTTCAAATCCATCATTACATTCGCCTATTACTTTAAACTCTGGGAAGTCCGATAAAAACTCTTTTACCAATGCCCTGGCTAATAATTCGTCATCAATTAATAAAACACTATGCATGTTGAGGTATTTTAATGGTGGTAGTAAATATATTTCCTTGCTGACTAAGCTCTAATAAATCGTTTCTGCCATATAACAAAAGTAGTCTTCTGCTTATGGACGATAGCCCAAATCCTGTTCCGTTTCTAGTGGACACGCTTTTATTATCATATGGATTTGATATAGAAATAACTAAATCGTTTTCTAGTCTTTTCGTAGAAATAGAGATAAGCACTTTTTCTGTGGTGTCGTAAAGCCCATATTTAATGGCGTTTTCAACCACAGGTTGTAAGAGTAATGAGGGTAACTTGCACGATGTTAAGGCTGAATCCAATTCTATTGCAACATCGAGTCGATTAGAAAAACGTATTTTTTCAATATCTAAATAGAGTTGTAAATATTTTATTTCTTCTTCAATTGTAATTAGTTGTTGCGTGTCGTTCTTTAAAGTGCCTCTAAAAAAATCGGATAGTTGTGATATCATTTTTCTTGCGTCTTCCGGTTTAATGGTAATAAGCGCACTTATGGAGTTGAGGCTATTGAATAAAAAATGTGGTTGTAATTGTTGTTTGATGGAATTTAACTCGGCATCCTTAGCAAGTTGCTCTATTTGTAGTTTACGTTGTTCCACTAGTTTTATTTCATTGATGGTTTGCCACACCCAACTAAGCACCAAAACAAAACTCATAAGTAAAAGTGCTACACAATAGCGTATGTAAGTCGACTTCTCGAATAGTGGGGCTACTGAGGTGTTTGCAATGAATATGGGGAAAATTAATTTTAATAGACCAATATAAATTGCGGATAATACAAGTATCCAAACTAGTAGATTGACAATATTATTGGTATTGGGTTGGTAGTATTTAAGAATAATTACCAATAGCGAACAAATAATAAAAAGTGGAATATTACTTAGTAAACTATCTGTAAGAGCTAAATAGAAATCTAGATAGAATTGATAGACAATAAAAGTGTGGGCTGCTAACCAAAGCAGATACCATCCACCAAGAATAAAGAATAACTTTTGGTATGAAATACCCATGCTCTATTGTTATTAAAAATAGCTGTATGCTAATATGTACAATAGATGCATGGGTAGTTAAAATTAGTTGGCCATTACTTTAGCCATATTGCAGCACTCTAATGCTTTTTTTCTATTGAATTCGGATGTTAGTTTCTTGTGATTAATTAGGTCGATAATTGTACCTATTCCACAAAACCCTCCTGTAAACAAGTAGGCTATTCCCATTCCAATTTCATCAACTGCAAAGCGCTGTATTCCTGCAAATCCAAGAAATCCTACTAGTGTAAAAATTAGTATGGTTTGAGGATCTTTTCGCTTCCCTTGGTAAAGAAGAATAAACTGTTTTTGTTGGTCTTCGGATAAATTTTTTAGAAGCTCTTGAATGTACATCATTTCATCTGCTTCTAATCCGGGAAGCATAGACAATACTTTTTGATCCATTTGGTTTGTTTTAGTTTGTATTAATATAAGATTTTATTTGTGTTATTAATTAACAAAAACTGTTTGCAAGCTCTTTTCTTTTTGAACTAACATCGAAATATAGTTCGCAGGGTTGTCGTTTTCATCTATTTGAGAATAAACTTCTATTCCATCTTTCAATTCTGTTATTCTAGAAATTTCAGTTACGGCAATAAATTTCCATTCCACTTTTTCGAATGCCTTATTGGTAAACGAGTCCTGTTCGGCAATCCCAATTTTTGATGCTTTTACATATGCCTCATCTTCTGTATTTGCCATTATAAGACGGACTTGACTATCAAATTGTGGTGTATGTATTCCATTGCCACATATTATTTGAAAAACAATTTTAGAAGTATACCAATTCATTTCAGTTGCCTAATTAGCCATTAATAATTTTTTATTTCAATTCCGCCAAATATTGTAGAGCTTTTTATTGTAAGTGTTTTTGTAGAATCTGATGTTGTGTTCAAAGGCATTACTCGTCTGTCTTCTACAGATCCCATTATTACTGTAGATTCCTGCCCTGATTTTATTTGCCAATTAGATGGTACTACAAGCATTACTCCTCCAAATACCACAGTTATATTTAATACGGCATCGCCTTCTATATCTGCCTGCATAAAATCTATTTCAGCTCCACCCATTACGCAAGTAATGTCTCCGCCTTTAAAATTTTTAGAAGTGATATTTTTTTTTACGCCTCCAAAAATAGAAGTTGTTGAAAGAGAGTTGTCCGGGTGCACTTCGACAGTTCCAAAATTGCTTACATCTTTATAAGTCGAGAAAAATTCTTTTTTTTTTCGTGTCGATTTAATAATCATGAAAAGTCCAATACCTATAATAAGTATAGGCCAAAAATATTCTCCGATAGAAAGTGTAATTATATACTCATCTATTAAAAAGAATGCGCCAATGATAATTGGTATAAACCAACCTTTAGAACGAAACATTCTCTTTAGCCCCAGAAATAATCCAAGTACAATTAAAAACATTTGCCAACTAAAAAACCAGTCGGGGAATACCACGCCCAATTTATGGGCTAGTAAAATAGCACCAACAACAATAACTAGTACACCTCCCAATATTTTACCGGGCTTGCTTTCTAGTGCATGGTGTCTTTCTATTTTACTTCTTAAATCATTTTTAAATTCCGTGTTCATAGTAATTATTTTTATTCAAATGTACAATGGTAAACGCCTGTAAAGTAGCGTATTTAGGTGCAGTATAGGTAAAAGTCGGTAAAAAAGGTAGAAACGTAGGCGAAACCTCCCTAAAATACTTTTAGATAGAAGTAAATAAATGGAATAATGAGAATAAAACTGTCGAAACGATCTAGAATTCCACCATGTCCGGGTAATATGGTGCCGGAATCTTTTACGCCAACACTTCTTTTTAGTTGAGATTCGATAAGGTCGCCCAATGTGCCAATAACAGCAATGATTAAGGCAATTGCCATCCAATCTGTTGTGTTGTGAATGGTGTAAAATTTGGATACTATATATCCTGCGAGTACAGCAAATACAGCACCTCCAATTGTTCCTTCCCACGTTTTCCCGGGCGATATACGTTCGAATAATTTATTTTTTCCAATTTTAGAACCAACTAAATACGCTCCTGTATCGTTGCTCCAAAGAATGATAAATATGCCTATAATTCCCTCGTACGAGTAGTTAGTTGCATTTGCTTCCAGTATAAAAACAGGGTCGAATAATAAGGTAAATGATACTGGTATATACAACACGCCTAATAATGTAACGGCTGTATTGCCCATTGGATTTTCTTTTTTTCGAAACAACTCAAGTAGCAAGCTTAAAAAAAGTAGTGGCGGTAATGCTGCAAATAGCTTGTCTAATTTGACATCACTGTAAAAATAGCTTAGAATAGGTGTGTTTACAAGCCATACAAATATAGCAACTATAATCCCGTATGCTTTAAGCGGTTTGTATGTCGAAATACTAATTAATTTATAAAACTCAAGTAATCCTAAAATGGAGATTATGAAGAATAATGTAAATGCCGATTGCCAAGAATAAATAATAGAAGCAATAACTACTATAATAAAAAAAGTGCCCGTTATGGTTCTCTTCCAAAAATTATTCACTACTAAATTTATTAATTATTGTTTTTGCTTTAATTATTTTATCTCTATTTACATATAAGTCTAACTCGCCAATAAATTTGTAAAACGAATCTTGTCTATTTATCAATACACATTCTATCTCGTTTTCCTCCAATATTGTTTTTATCATTTCTGCTTGATGTGCCTGAGATGTTGAGTAAACTTTTTCCCAGTCTTTTTCCATTATTTTTTATCTACGTTATAGTCGTCAATTAAAAAACAATAAATGTCTTTAGGGCCGTGAGCTCCTTGTACTAAAGTTTTTTCAATGTCAGCGGTGCGGCTTGGGCCTGCAATACTTGCTATCATAGAAGGAATAGAGTTCGGGTATTTATTTTTTATAAGCTTTAAAGCATCTTTTATATGGTACACTAATTGCGATGTATAAGCAACTACGATATGAATATTTGCAAATACAGGCAATCGCCTACCTGCTTGTTGTTTCGATGAAATATAAATACTCCCAAGTCGGGCAACTAAGCACTCGCAGCTTGTAATACCAATATCCGTCTCATCCATTTGGGTGGAAGAGGAAATGTAAGGAACAGCTGCATTAGTAAGCAACTGCTGAATATTGCTTTCCAAACAAGTTATATTAGACCATTTGTTTTCTTCAACCAATGCTTTTATGTTTTCCGAGAATTCGGCCTCGCTCTCGCAAAAAATAAACTTTCCGTTTAGTGCCGAAAAATTTTGAGCGAATAGCACTTCGTACGATTCGGTTGGCTTATGGTATATTTCAGAATCAAAATCTACATTGCCTATTTCATAGGTTGATTGGTTAATCAGCGCCTTGCGAACTTTTTTTAATATTTTTTCTCTTGAAGTACTATCTTCCATAACACTTTAAAACAATGTTGGATTTTTTTGTTCGGAATTTTCTGTGCCTTCTACTTCTGTTTTATTTTCAGTAGGGGTAAGGTTTTTTTCTTCTTTTTCGTTTGCAGCAATTATAGTTGATTCAAGTGCATCTTTATCATTTTGAATGTCTTTTTCAAATAAGCGTTTGCCAAAAATATTTTCCAAATCTTCTTTGAAAATAACTTCTTTTTCCAATAGCAATTCTGCCAATTTCATCAACGAATTTTTATTGGTTGTAAGTATTTCTTTAGTTCTTTTATATGCGGCCTCAATCATCTTACTAACCTCTTCATCAATAATTTCCGCAGTTTTTTCGCTGTATGGTTTGTTAAATGAGTATTCGCTATTTCCAGAAGAGTCGTAAAAACTAATGTTGCCAATGCGGTCGTTTAAGCCATAATACACAATCATGGCATACGCTTGCTTGGTAATTTTTTCCAAATCACTTAATGCTCCAGTGGAAACTTTTCCAAACATTATTTCTTCAGCTACTCTACCGCCTAAAGCAGAACAGATTTCATCTAACAATTGCTCTCGTGTTGTAATTTGTCTTTCTTCCGGCAAGTACCAAGCTGCTCCCAATGAACGTCCTCTAGGGATGATAGTAACTTTTACCAACGGGGAGGCATGTTCCAAAAGCCAACTAACGGATGCGTGTCCCGCCTCATGATAGGCAATAACCTTTTTTTCGTATGTTGAAATTATTTTGTTTTTCTTTTCTAAACCGCCAATAATACGATCTACGGCATCTAAAAAATCTTGTTTGTCAATTACTTTTTTGTCTTTTCTGGCAGCAATTAATGCAGCTTCGTTACAAATATTTGCAATGTCGGCACCGGAAAAGCCAGGTGTTTGTCTAGCAAGAAACTCTACATCTACGGTATTGTCTAGTTTTAATGGTTTTAAATGTACTTTAAATACTTCCTTTCGCTCATTTAAATCAGGCATGTCCACATAAATTTGTCGGTCGAATCGACCCGGACGCAACAATGCTCTATCTAAAATGTCGGCTCTATTTGTAGCAGCTAAAATAATTACTCCGCTGTTGGTACCAAATCCATCCATCTCGGTTAGTAATTGATTGAGTGTATTTTCTCTTTCGTCATTGGCTCCTTGTGCAGGATTCTTACCACGTGCACGCCCAATAGCATCAATCTCATCAATAAAAATTATACACGGAGCTTTCTCTTTTGCTTGACGGAATAAATCTCGCACACGCGATGCACCAACGCCCACAAACATTTCCACGAAATCGGAACCTGATAAAGAAAAGAAAGGAACTTTTGCCTCTCCTGCCACAGCCTTTGCTAGTAGCGTTTTCCCTGTTCCCGGGGCACCTACCAACAACGCACCTTTAGGAATTTTTGCTCCCAAAGCAGTATATTTTTTTGGGTTCTTTAGAAAATCAACAATTTCTTTAATCTCAATTTTTGCTTCTTCTAAGCCTGCAACATCATTAAAGGTAATTTGCACATTGGTGTCTTTGTCGAAGAGTGTAGCTCTTGATTTTCCAATGTTAAATATTTGTCCTCCGGCACCGCCACCGCCCATTCTGCGCATAATAAATATCCAAACCAAAATAATTAGCCCAAATGGTAATATTCCGGTAATAAATATATTCAACCAGTCTGTTCGTTCTTCTTTTTCGGCATATACTTTCTTTTGACCTGCCGGAACATCTTTTTGTGAATCACGCAAACTGGACGCAAAATCTTCTACGGCTTTAAATTGGTAGTGTGGTCCGGGATTAACAGAACCTCCAAATCCTTTTTTATTTATTTTTTCGTATTGAGGTAAGTTTAGGCTGTCTTTCTTAATATACACCTCTACAACCTCATTATTTATTACAACCACTCTTTCTACATGGTTTTTTCTAAGCATATTTTCTTCGAAAGAAGAGAAGTCTGTTTTGCCAATTCCGGAGTTCATAGAGCCGCCCCAAAATTGCAATCCAAGTATTAGAATTACTACGATGAAATAAATCCAGTTTACATTGAAAGGTGTTTTAGACATATTCGGCTTTTTCTTAAGCCGTTCCTTCATTTTATCAAACTGGTTTTTATCTTGTTGTTCGTTAGTGCTCATATAAAAATTAATCTGTTTTAGTATTTAATTGTGCTTTTTAATTTTGGCATCTGCCCAAAGTGCCTCCAAATTGTAAAAAGAGCGAATATCGGGCTGAAAAATATGCACCACTATATCTGCATAATCAATCAAAATCCATTCTGAATTTTGCCTGCCTTCTACATGATATGGTCGTATTTGCAGTTTCTTTTTTACCTCATCTTCAACAGATTCTGCTATTGCAGCTGTTTGTGTTGTGGAATTGGCTTGGCAGATAACAAAATAATTAGTTACAGAGTTTTTAATAGATGTTAAATCTAAGCTAACTATATAATCGCCCTTTTTTTCCTTAATAGCGTCTATTATGATGTCTAATATTTTAGGCTCAGCCTTTTTTGTTGTTGATTTTGGTTTTTTCTCAACCTTTTTTTCGATTTTTTTTCTTCCTTTTACAACAACAGGCTTAGTAGTCTTTTTGGTTTTTTTTACGGGCATATCAACTAATTATAAATCCTTTTATTTTAATCCTATTAATATACTAAATTTAATGTACACAGCAGTTTTATGAATAGTTTATTTATTGGACATACTAGAATAAAGCTACATGAGGTTAACTCAACCAATACTTATGCCATAGAACTTTTGAAACAAGAAAAAGTTTATGAAGGCACGTTAATATATTCATTAAATCAAACAAATGGCCGTGGACAACGAGGCAATAATTGGCAGTCGGAACCCTTTAAGAATCTCACTTTTTCTATAGTTTTAACTCCCCACTTTTTACCCATTTCCAATCAGTTTTTATTAACACAAGCAGTGTCGCTTGCTATTTGCGACTTTGTGGCAGCACTTGACAATACAGGTAAACTTAATGACAAAATAGCCATAAAATGGCCCAATGATATTTTACTGAACAATAAAAAGGTATGTGGTATTTTGATAGAAAACAGTATTCGTGAAACATCAATTCAGCATACAGTGGTTGGTGTTGGTATAAATGTAAATCAAAAGAAATTTGATTTGTTTCCAACTCAGGCTAGCTCATTAAGTAACGAATTTGAAGAGGAGTTTGATACAGAAGAAATTTTGGCAAAAATTTGCACTCAAATAGACAAAAGATATTTGCAAATACGAAATCAAAACGGCCAAAATCAAGTAAGAGAGGGCTATTTGGGAAAGTTGAAAGGGCTTGGGCTCGAACAACAATTTATGCTTAACACTAAACTAGTAGATGGTGTGATTAAAGGCGTTTCGCCAATAGGAGAGCTGTTGGTGGTGTTAAATGGCGAAGATGAATTTAGAAAGTTTGGGTTTAAAGAAATACAATTAGTAGTAGCTTAATCTAAACTACTACTTGATGTCTTTCATTTTTTGGGCCAACATATTAAAAAAATTGGTCAATGGTTTTTCTACCATCATTTTCATCATAGGATTCAAGTCCGATTCAAACAAAAGTTGCCCTTCTGTTTTTGCGCCACCATCCTGCGGTTTTAGGTGAATGTTGAGTGTAAACTTAAACGGTGTTTTATCTCCTGAAACGATATTAATTACTTCATTTGGGACTTTATTTATAATCTTCATTCCAACAGTAGCAAGTCCATTGATCGTAAACGAGCATTCGTCTGCAGTAGATTTCCAGTTGGTAACTTGTGCAGGCATTAATTGTGAAAAATTATTGAAATCGCTTAGGTAAGTAAATAATTTATCATTTGTGTTTTCAACTAGTACTTTATCGCTTTCTATTTTCATTTTTATGAGTTTGGTATGTATTTAATTGTAGGATAGTTATATATTCACAAGGAGTAAGCTGACTATCAATTCTTGATTCTTTGCTTTTAATTCTTAATTCTCAATTCTTATTGTTTCGCTATTTTTCCCATTTGTCTGGGCTTTGGCGCCATGCTTTTAATGAATCCAAGTCCTTTTCAGATACAAATTTGGCTTTTACAGCTTCTTCAATAAGAATATTGTAGTCGGATAAAGTGTATAGTTCGCATTTAGATTTTTTGAAATTTTGGTCTGCCACTTTAAATCCGTAGGTAAAAATAGCAACCATTCCTTTTACATCACATCCTTCTGCTCTAAGTGCATCAACTGCCTTAAGGCTACTTGAGCCGGTTGATATTAAATCTTCTACCACAACTACCGTTTGTCCTTTTTCAATAACACCTTCAATTAGGTTTGTTAGTCCATGTACTTTCGCTTCCGAGCGCACATATACAAAGGGTAAGCCAAGTTCTTGCGCTACTAAAGCGCCAATTGCAATTCCGCCTGTTGCAACACCTGCAATAACATCCGGTTTTCCATATTTCGAACTTATTACATCTGCAAACTGTTGTCTTATATAAGTTCTTACTAAAGGGTATGAAAGCGTTTTTCGGTTGTCGCAGTAAATAGGCGATTTCCACCCCGAAGCCCACGTAAATGGGTTGTTGGGCTGCAGCCGAATAGCCTTTATTTGTAGTAAGTGCTGCGCAATTTTTTGGGAGGTAACATCGTTAATATTCATAGAACACAAACCTAAATAAAATAGTACTTTTACCAAAACATATTTTTAATGTTTAAAATTTACTTTCATACTAAATGTATTTACTTGGTAGGTAAAGCTGCCAATCTTCATTTAGAAGATGGAAGTATGTATGTTTGTTATGATTCTAAGTCAGCATTAAAAATATTGATAGACATGGTGCTGTTCAACAAAGAAGTAACTAGTTTGTATGTAAGTGCATCGGATGTAAATAAGTTATATGCTGATTTTTGCTCGCTATTTAAGGTTGTAGAGGCTGCGGGGGGTGTTGTGAAAAATAAGGAAGGCAAACTTCTATTTATTTTTAGAAACGGTAAATGGGATTTGCCCAAAGGTAAAATTGAAAAAGGAGAAGATGTTGAAACGGCCGCTGCTAGAGAGGTAGAAGAGGAGTGTGGAATTGCTCCCGTTGTAATACGCTCAGCGTTGGTTACTACACACCATATTTATTTTATTGGGAAGACAAAGGCTATAAAAAAAACGTATTGGTTTACGATGGAGTATAAAGGTGTAAATGCAGGTAAGCCTCAATTAGAAGAGGGGATTTCGGAAGTAAAATGGGTCGAGAAAAAACAATTGGAGGATGTAATCTCCAAATCCTTTTTGTCTATTGGCGAGGTAATGAACGCATACGTTAATAAAAAGAAAAATGAATAAGCATAAACATAAATCACATCCTTGGCACGGAATCTCTATAGGAGAAAATGCTCCGGCAATTGTTACTGCCTTTATCGAGATAGTTCCATCCGACACAGTTAAATACGAAATTGATAAAGAAAGTGGGTATTTAAAAGTAGATAGACCTCAAAAATTTTCTAATGTTATTCCTTCACTATATGGTTTTATTCCTCAAACCTATTGTGGCGCTAACGTAGCAAAATATGCTTCCGAAAGAAGTAAAAGGATTATAGAATCCGGAGATAAAGACCCGTTAGATATTTGTGTTTTAACGGAACGCATTATTTCTCATGGCGATATAATACTGAAGGCAAAACCAATAGGAGGTTTTCGGTTGATAGATAAAGGGGAGGCCGATGATAAAATTATTGCAGTGCTATACGGAGATGATGTGTATGGCAATTTTGAAACACTTTCCGATTGCCCTGAATCAATTATTAATAGACTAAAGCATTACTTTTTAACGTATAAAAATATTCCCGGAGAAACTACTCCAACTTGTGTAATTGATGCTGTGTATGCTAAAGAAGAGGCTTTGCAAGTAATTGAAAAAAGCAGAGAAGACTATATGTTGATGTAATCTTTGTTTTTATAAATAACCAATCTTCCCTCTTACTCTTTGCAATACCTGATTTGCAATTGCTTTCGCTTTGGTTGCACCAATTTTTAGTTGATTGTCTAATTCGTGCAAATCATTCATATATCTATTGTACTCGCTACGCTCGTGTTTAAAGCGCTCGAGTAGTAGTTCATAAAGGGCTGTTTTGGCATGTCCGTAACCATAACCACCACGCAGATAATTGTCACGCATTTTTGCAATATCATCAACACTTGCAATAAGTTTATACAACGCAAATACGTTGCACGTTTCAGGATCTTTAGGCTCTTCAAGTCCTTTGCTGTCTGTTACCACAGATAGTACTACTTTTTTGAGCTCTTTTTCCGGCAAAAAAATATTGATGTAGTTGTTGTACGATTTACTCATTTTTTGACCATCTATTCCAGGTACAATCATCACTCGTTCATCTATCAAGGCTTCAGGCAATATCAAAGTTTCTCCATATTGATGATTGAATGATTTAGCTATATCGCGCGTCATTTCAAGATGCTGCAACTGGTCTTTGCCAACGGGTACAAAGTCGGCATCGTATAAAAGAATATCGCTTGCCATTAAAACTGGATAGGTAAATAGTCCGGCATTTACATCGGCCAGTCTATTCGATTTATCCTTAAATGAGTGCGCATTTGCCAACATGGGATAGGGCGTAAAACAGCTTAAATGCCACATTAATTCGCATACTTCGGTAACATCCGATTGGCGATAAAATAAATTTTTCTTAATGTCGAATCCAAATGCTAACCAAGTTGCGGCAACAGAATACGTGTTGTTTTTTATGATTTCTGCATTTTTAACGCTGGTAAGTGTATGTAAATCAGCAATAAAAAAAAGCGATTCGTTTGCCGGATTTTTAGACAACTCAATAGCCGGTTGTATTGCGCCTAAAACATTGCCTAAATGCGGAATTCCTGTGCTTTGCACTCCTGTTAATATACGAGCCATACTAAAATTTTTGTAAATATAATGATTAAAGAGGTATCCGAATTTCATCAGTTTTAAATAACCGTATAATAAAAGGTTTTCTGTATTTTTGTAGGTAGTGAGATACCTGTTGATATTACCCCGTGCAATTTGGAAGGCGTATTTCGTCCTTACATTCGTAATAGGACTTATTCTATTATATCCAGTTTTCTTTGTGTTGCTTTCTAACGAAAAGTGGTTTGGCTATGCTTTTTCTTTGAAACGGATGTGGGCTAAATTTATACTACTGTCCAATGGTATTTTTATAAAAAAAAAAGTGTATTTAGATTGGAATACAATAAATGGTCCGGTGGTGTATTGTGCTAACCACACTTCCTATATCGATATTGTAATTAGTTATGTTGTGGTGCCAAAATATTTTTCGTACATGGGAAAAAAGGAGCTTCAGAAGATTCCGTTGTTTAATATATTTTTCAAGAGAATGAATATTTTGGTTGATAGAAAAAATAAACACGAGTCGCACAAGGCATTGTTGCAGTCAGCAGAACAGGTTGATAAAGGCAATAGTATGTTTCTTTATCCGGAAGGCACATTCAACCGAGAAGGTAAGCTTCTGCCCTTAAAAAAGGGAGCTTTTAGGCTTGCTATACAAAAACAGATTCCGATTATTCCAATAACATTTATAGACAATTGGAAACGCATGCAAAGTGGAGGCTTTTTTAAAGCCAAAGGTGGACCTGGGTTTACAAAGGCAATTATTCACAAGCCAATTGATACAAAAGGATTAACAGAGGAAGATTTATTACCTTTGCTGAATAAGGTACACACAATTTTTGCAACCGATTTACAACAACATGGAAATAACGAATGATTTAATTGATAGAATTGCAGAGCTTGCCAAGTTAGAGTTTAACGATTCTTCAAAACAACAAATGAAAACGGATTTAACTAAGATGATAGCATTTGTAGAAAAACTAAATCAAGTAGATACTACAAATGTAGAGCCATTAATATATATCAATGAGGATGTAAATGTTTTGCGTGAGGATGAGATAAAACAAGAAATTACTCAAGATGATGCTCTGAAGAATGCTCCTAAAAAAGATTCTGATTATTTTAAAGTGCCAAAAGTATTAGAGAAAAAATAACAAACTACCTCATTAAATACATTTTCCCAAAACCTTTTGTAAAGTATTGGTCAGCATCGGTGGCACGCTTCTCAATACTTTCGTTGCTTAAGCGGGTAATTACTTTATACAAGTATACTCCATTGGCTAATTGATCTCCAAAATCATCTTTGCCATTCCATGCATATTGGGTAATGTTTTTACCAATGCGAATTGGTCCTAGTTCGGCTTGCGAAATTTCTCGAACAACCTTGCCGGTAATAGTCATAATTTGTATTCTAAAATCGGTAGGCACTTCACTTCCGGTTAATGTAAACACAAATCGCGTGGAGGTAGAAAATGGATTAGGATAATTCATCACCTCTGTAATACTTGATTTTTGTATTACTTCAAATTGTATTTTGTAATCATTTTTTCCGGACTGGTTTTTTGATCTGTCTTTTGCTTGTACTAGCAATTCATAAATACCATCTTCTGTTAAAATTGGGTTGTAGGTAATCTTACAACTATTGCTAGGTAAGGATGCTGGAGTAAAAGACATCCCGTTATCAAAGTATATTTTTTGCAAATTTGATGAAGAAGGTTTTTTTAGAAAAAGGGCAAAATCGTTGGTGTCATTAAGTGCTAAAAATTTATTCTCATCTTTTACTTGCACTATAATAGTTGGTCTTGGGTTTATAATATCTCCATTAATGATGTGTAATCCATCAAATGTTACATCTAGCAAAGGATTTATTTTATCTGCCTGTACTTTAAATGGAACTCGTATCAAATTGTTAAAATGATATTGTTCTTCTTGGTAGTTAACATCTGCCAACGGATTTATTTCTACCCATAAATTATTGTTACCTGAAAAATTGTATGTACTTGTTTTTATGGTATCAATAAAGGAAGTCAATCCGTTGAAAGGCGGCTTTAAAACTTTTCCAGGGAGTATATGTTTTACTCTATTTCTATCTTCTACCCAATATTTTATTGCAAAACTATCTACAAAATTAAATTCGCTTACATTTTCAATTCCTAAACTGAGGCTTATGTCTGCACCTTCTTGTACCATACTATCATGTAGCGCATAGTTTATTTTTGGATTTATTGCGGCTTCCGGATAAGGGTCGTACAATACTTGCCAACGTTTTAATTGAGAAGGAGTTCTAAAACTATCATCTTTCATATAGGATATTAGCTTTAAGTATGGGTATGTAGCTGCATTAGCATACGCTCCAAGGTTAAATACATCTGCCGAATCCGGAGGGAAGCTAGCTAAGTTGTTTTCTGTTCCGCTTGCTGTTACGCCAATTACGTTTAACATTACACTATCTTTATCTATTGCTTCAATAGATTTCTCTCTCCAATGCAATGATTTCCAGTTTTTAGACGGTCCAATCAATGTAGAAGTAATAGAGCCTTCATTCCAGTTAGTCAAAAAAGTGTCTGTTAGCGTATAGGCAGTATTTGCAATTGCTCCAACTATTTCAGTCGCACTCCCTATAGCTGCACCTTTTACACCCGAAATCAAATAAGGTGTTGTGTCGTTTACTGTTCTTACGAGTCCTGCTCCAAATTTTTCAAAAGAGCTATACAACGTAGTGTCTAAATTTAAGTAGTGATTTTGGCGAGCCCCGGCAAGCTCTGGGATTGTATATGCCAACACAATATGTCCATTAGGAATAGAGTCTATAAAGTCTCGTATGGCTTGTCTCCAATAGCTTGGGCCTCTTATTATTACAGCTCCTGCAGAATCAACTGGGCCTGATTTTGTACAGTAATCAAAGGTGTTTCTATTGTCACAAGCTCCCGGGAAAACATAGTTTTTGTACTTCCCGGTTCTTCCGTTTGTTGTATTCGGGCCGGTATTCCAAGGCTTGCCTGATTTAGGATTAATAACTACAAAATTAATTCCAGCAACACCGCCTGTGCCTGCAAACAAACATGATCTAGGTGCTGCTACAAGCCCATTTATCATAAAGGTAGTAATTGATAGTGAGGTGTTCCAGTATCCGGCATTTCTAATTAATAGTGTGCTAAAGTTGCCGAAATAATCAAACTCTTTTGTTGGTTGAATCTGTTTAATAAATTCATATTCGTTGTTGTTGTATTGTGAGAAATTTGCTTGTCCCCAACCGTGCTTGCCTTGTATGTATTGAAAAGACGATGTTCTCCATTGGAAGCCAGTATTATCTATTGAATCTGGAGATATACGCCAAAAATAAACAGAGCTATCTTTAAGTGTAATAGATGGAGTCCATTCTAACACGCCACCAGTACTAATAAGCACACCAACTTGTTTAAATGGGCTTGAAAAATTTAGTGTTGTATCAATTTCAAATATATATTTGGTGGACAGGGCTAACGGGTCTAATGACGATGCTTTTAGAGTAACAGTATCATTTGGTATTACTGCATAATTATATGGATATATTGGAACAGCAATGCGTCCTGATACCAGTAATTCTATTTCCGGATTGGTTGAATTATTTGTTTCTACTAATTCATCAATAATATTTATGGGGTCTATTTTTACTATAAATTTATTTACACCATATCCGTTTGCACCAATTGCAAAAGATGCAGATAGGGTGTCTTTAAATAGGGTAGATGGGGAATACACGTATATTGTTTCCAAAGAATCGTTTGGTTTTTTTCTGGTAAACTCTACGTAAAAAGAATCGCTAATGGCTCTGCCAACATTTGTTACAATGGCATATACTTTAATGGAGTCAGGATTTGTTTTAGTGTCGAAGTATACATTGCTGTTGCTTATTTTATAATCCGGTTTTGGCCAAGAGTTTAAAACTATAGCAGGGTCGCAATGTAGTGTCATTTCCATGCACGTTGCTTTTGTGATAGGATCGAAGTTGGAAATTGGCTCTAGAAAATCAACGGTTTTTTGGATAATATTGCCAATACTTTGACCATACATGTTTTTAGAAAAATTTGTATAAAATCTACTGGTAAAATTATCTAACCCGGTTGAAATACCTTGAGATATGGTTCCTAAAAAACCGATAGTGCCTTTGTCTTGAAGAATAACAAACGATTCGCCAAGGGAGGGAAGTCCTGTAACGGCAATGTGTATATTGCCCGAATAACAGGAGTTTGCAACCAGCATTGGGTACTTGCCTTTGTTGTTATAGTTTTGTGGTAAATCTATGCTTTGGTCAAAATTTTGCGCACCACCGTGCCCAAAAAACGTCATAAGCGTAACCCCGTTATTTATCAACCCTTTTATTGAATCTGTAATGGCTATTTGAATAGGAGCAGATGTTGTTTTTGAAAATGTTTTTACGATGCCTCCGAACATTGTATCCTCTGCAATAGTTTTGTAGCCATCTAAATAGCCTTTTAATTGCTGCAATTCACCACTATTGGTTCCTCCGCCAAAGTGCAAAATGTTTTTCATCCATTCGTCAGGTTGAGCACTTTCGTGTTCTTTAACTTTGTCTAAATAAATGTCAACTTCATTGGGCGTTCGGGCAGCGTATCTACCGGTTGGAATAAGCATTTTGTATCCCGAACCATTCATTTTCATTGTGAAAAAATTATCACACGGAGGATTGTTTATACTTGGCACCAATGTTGCATAATAATTGGCATCGTACTTTCTAGCATTTTGCCCACTACTATTTGAATTTACCCAAGCTGACTTCCCAATTAAAAACAAGTACTTAGGCGGGCTATTCCATGTGTCGTATGCAAACTCCGAAAATCTTCGGATAGACAATGGATTTTTTACAATCCCATGAGCAAATTGGTCGTATAGTTCATCTACATCGGCAACTACTACGTTGTAATTTCCTCCATTCGGATCCATACTTCTGTATTGCTTGTAGTTGTTGGCTTCCGAAAGTAAACTTTTGTGTGTTACAATTAGATAAGCCGAATCGACTGCCAATTGTGTAAAATCGGTAAACGTTCCGTTGTTACTTACAGTGAGAAGTGTATCAACACTAAAAAAATTCCCTTGGTCTATTAACAAACAATGCTTTTCGTTATTGCTATTAGGGATCAATGCTTGTAAGGTAGCACCATTGAAAGAATACGAAATAATTTTTTGGTTTGTGATGTCAAATAGCCAGTAATTGCCGTTAGGAATATTGGTAGCCTGTATGTATGATTTGCTTTGCGTTTGATTGTCTTTTACATGAAAATCAAACAAAGATTTCCCTTCAAAATCTAACGTGTGTGGATAGTTAATGGAAAAATAAGGTACAACAAACGATGCTGTAACAGAAAGACTTGGAGTAGCCCAAATATCAACATTTTTTACGATAGCAGTTGTTTGTACTGTGGTTAAATTTGCCGGTGGAATAGTAAATGTGAAAGGTACAGGAACATAACCTTCAAACGTAGAATCCTGCATTTGCCCGCCAACTGTTATTTCTACATGGTGGTCGGGGTTTAGTGCGCCAAAATTACTCGAACCAACAACTAGTGTTTTAACTGATGCATTTGGCCCAAGTGTGTAAATATTATTTGTAGGAAGATTGTAACTCCTTGTAACATTTAAGTCAATTCTTGTGTCAAACCATCCCTCACTATTTGTGAATTCTGCGTCCGTGCTGTTAAATACATTGGTAGCACCATCCAAATAAAATGCACTAAAATAACTAACCTCTTTTTTCCAAACATAATTTATGGGAGTGTATGAAGAAAAAGTAATGTCGCTTTCTAGCGCAAATCTTTTATTGGTTAGTGATGAGTTATACGTTAAAAAATAAATAGCCGTATCATTATATAAACTGTAGTAGGGGTTTGGTTGAGACGCTGCTCCGCCCAAGTATAATGCGGAGTCTAAATAACCATCATTGCGTACACCATAAAAAAGTAGGTAATCGTTTGTGTTAAATTTACCATCGTTCTGTCCTACAATGTGCATGGGTTGTTCCTTGCCTCTTGCAAAGAGCTGTAAGTTTCTTGGGTCGATTGTCGCAACAGGAAATCCAGACTTTGCAAGGGTGGTAGAGTCTAGTTTGTAAACTCCATCTTTTACAACTTTTATTTTGTAATATTTTTGCGAATAATTTATCCACTCGTTGCCATAAGGCTGCGATAATGCAGCGTTTGCAGCAAAAAGAATAAATAGGGTTATGTTTTTTAAAAAGTAATTATGTTTTATTGACACGCTTATTAATATCTATTTTTAACGAAAACACATTCGAATATAAAGCGATAGACCTATCTCCAATATCTGTAAGTGCATAATCAAGCGTAACGCCTTTTATTTTTACACCTGCCCCTATATTAGGCTGAAACGTAGTAACGGACTTATTGGTTACATCTGTAGTTTGTTGAATATTGCCAATTCCTGCTCTGAAAAATATCAAATTCTGATAATCCATCTCCAATCCAAGAGTCGGGTCTATACTTGTAAAATCACTTTTTATTACCACGTTTCGTTTGCCATCAAACGTAAACATCAAGTTTGCTTCTGGAGCTACAGAAAAGCGATTTGTAAAAAAAGAAAACTTTTTGGACACTCCTAAAATTAGTTTTGGAAGGGTAATTTCTAAGCTATTCTCCGGTATTTCATTTCCTGTTAAAGCAAATGTGTTTTTTGTTTGGTCGGATAGGGTGTAACTCCAAGCGTTAAAAGTGGTGGTAATGTCTCTTGCCATTAATCCGAATAACCATTTGTTTTTGTTGTATTGTATTCCAGCATCTGCGCCAAATCCCCAAGCTCCACCAAAATCACCTACTGTGCGCCTTACCACTTTAGCATTTACTCCTAGGTTAAGTCCTTCTATTTTTAGTTTGCGTGCATAAGAAACAAGAAACCCATAGTCAATAGAGGAGAATGTTGTTATTCTGTCGTAATTAATGTTGCCTTGCGCATCAATAAGTTCGGTAGTGTTGGGAATATTATCTACACCAAAACGAATTAGGCTAAATCCGATTGCGCTGGAACTATCTATTTTAAAGGCAAAACTGCCATAATCATATTTTGCAATTCCCGCAAAGTATTCGGAGTGCATTAACCCCACTTGTACGTTGCTATTCATGTGCACAAGTCCTGCCGGATTCCAATATCCCGATGTTACATCGTTTACAGAGGCTACCACTGCATTCGACATGCCTAGTGCTCTTGCGCCAACCCCTACAGATAAAAATTCATTACTGTATTTTGGTGCTTGTGCAAATAAAATAGTCGATGTGCATACTAAAAGCGAAAATGTAAATCTCTTCAAATGAATGTAATTCATAGACATTAATATAAGTATAGATTATGTAATTGCAAAACAATTACTAAAACGCTTTTTTACTTTAAATATTGCTTTAAATCAGAGGCTAGTTTTGTCGAGAAAACATAAGCGCCTTTTGTATTTAGGTGGTAAGGGTCTGCAAAAAAACTAGGATTAAAACACATTGTATCTGTTGAATAATCAATGAATCGGATGTTTTTTTCTGCCGCTTTTGCCATAAACTCTTTTTTTAGAGTTGCCAAATTACTTACCACCACGGAACCTTTGTAATACATGGGAGAAATAACAAACACTAGCCTAGTGTTTAATTTATTGCACAATGCTATGGTAGAGTCGAAGGATTCGAAGATAATAGGCTGTGTAGGCGAAGCAAATATTTTATAGGTAACCGTATCTACGTTCTGATGTAATTGTTGTGGAATAGGAACATAGCCTTTATAAAATGCCTTGTCAAATTCGCTTTTCTTCCCAAAATAACCTCTTACGCTTGCATTAAGATACGTGTCATTTAAATAAGGAAGACTGTACATTGGAATGTACTTGAAATAGGGGAAGCGTTCATCTAGTGCACTACATACAGTATGTAGTTCCTTGTTTTTTAAATAAGGGAAGTAGCGAGGAAAGCGATTAATTACAATTTTTTTCAAACTATACGAGTGCATATCAATATTAAACACTACTACTTTAGGGGTAGCGCTATTAACTAAATACGATTTGAAAACACCGTAAACAAAAGGCAAAGAGCCACCATCCATTCCAATATTATAGCTCGATGTATGGCAAACAGAATCGATAATTCCGGGGTGCACATGCGATTCCATTCTTGATGAGCCAACTAACAGAACATCAAAATTGTTTTTCTTTATAAAGATGGTATTTAGCTTATCGAATTCTCCAATTTCGTTTTTTCTAATGCCAATATAAATAGCTTCTCTAGCTGCAAAAAGCAGTAGAATAGCCATAATGACTAATAGTACAAAAGATTTAAAATTGAAAATAGACAAATTCATTTGCATTAAATTGACCTAAAATAAATATAGCTACTGTAAGCACTAAGTAATATGCAATAAGTAAAAAGTTGGGTATAGTATATCCCTTTTTTTCAATTCTTTCGGATATAAAGTCAGCGCTAAATAAAAATAAAACAACGGTAAGTGTTACAAACAAAGGAAACGTTGTATTTATAGATAGGAGTTGGTTAAGTGTGTTGATGGCATCAAAATGGGAAAAAGAAAACAACGAAGAAAAAATAAAGTGTATATCATGAATGCTCTTGGTGCGAAACAAGATTAATGTAATGGAGTGCACTAATAAAAAATAAATCCAACCTAAGAAGCGTTGGGTGTTAAATAATGAATGTTGAGCAGTGGTTGTTTTTTTATAAAACGAAAACTTCGACACGATTAATTCTAAAGAAAAAAACAAAGCATGAAAAAATCCCCACAAAACAAAGTTCCAACCGGCCCCGTGCCACAAGCCACTAATTAAGAATACTATAAATATATTTGTTATCTGTTTTGTAAATCCTTTTTTATTCCCACCCAAAGAAAAGTATAAATAGTCTCTAAACCACGTTGTCATAGAAATATGATGGCGCTTCCAGAAATCTCGTATAGATGTTGACAATAGAGGTCGATTGAAATTAATAAGTAGGCTAAAGCCAAAGAACTTTGCTACACCTCTTGCTATATCCGTGTATCCCGAAAAGTCGCAATACAGCTGCACCACAAAGAAAAAGCCCGCAACTAAAAATGTTAATCCGGAGTAATTTTCTACATCGTTAAACACGGGGTCAACAAAAGTGGCTAACCTATCAGCTACTACTAGTTTTTTAAAGAATCCCCAAATGCAGAGTCTAATTCCCTCTCCAAAATCTGAATAATTAAATTCTTTTTTTTCGTACAGCTGAGGCATTAAATGCGAAAAACGTTCTACAGGCCCTGCAACCAGTTGGGGGAAAAACGATACGTATAAAGCAAAACGAGCTAAATTAGTTTCGGGTTTGTTTACGCTTCTATATACATCTATTGTGTAGCTAATAGACTGAAATGTATAGAAGGATAGACCAACGGGAAGTATAATGCTGGATATACTTTCCAGACCTTTGCCTGATGTCATATTTACAATGTCAATAATCGAATTGTAAAAAAAACTACTGTATTTAAAATAAGCCAAACATCCTAAGTTGGCTGTTAGGCTTATAGATAACCAAATTTTCTTTTTGTGTTTGTCTTGAGTATTGTAAATTTTTATTGCGGAATAATAATCAACGATTGTAGTGCCTAATAGTAACAACCCAAACCAAGGCTCCCAACTTAAATAAAAATAATAGCTGGCAATGAGAAGCAATATCCATCTCCATTCATGCTTTATGCTCCAATACAGCATAAAAACAATGGGTAGAAATACAATAAAATGAATGGAGTTGAATAACATTGGCTAATTTGTGGGGTAAATTTATATTATTGAATTAGATTATGTTAATTTTAGATAAGATTATTTATATTGTAGCTTAAATAGCAAATTAACGATGCGAAATAATATTCCCAATTTTTTTACTCTTGCAAATCTCTTGTTTGGCTGCATTGCTACAGTTGCTGCACTAAATAATAATTTGGTTGGAGCATCCTACTGTGTAGGCTTTTCTCTAATTTTTGATTTCTTAGATGGCTTTATGGCTAGAGCATTAAAAGCAAATAGTCCCATTGGTAAAGAGTTGGATTCACTTGCTGACATGGTTTCTTTTGGACTTGTTCCGGGTGTTATTATGTTTAAATTAATTGGCGGAGCCCTTATATACCAATCTATTCAAGAGAATATGTCATTAGAAGCACGAACTGTTTATACAAAACTATCGTACGTTGCCTTTTTAATTACACTATTTTCTGCATGGCGTTTGGCTAAATTCAATATCGATACTCGTCAGCATAAAACATTTATTGGGTTGGCTACTCCCGGCAATACGTTGTTAATAGCGTCTTTCCCGTTAGTAATTGAGAATCCAACAAATATTAATGAATGGCTGCTTAATTCGGCTGTTTTGAATCCTTATTTTCTGTTGGTGTTGGTAGTGTTTTTATCATATTTGTTGGTTGCAAACATTCGTATGTTCTCTTTTAAAATGGAAACATTTTCATTTGCCGACAACAAGCCACAATACATATTGGTGGTATCTTCCATTATACTTATTGCCTTCTTCCAGTATATAGGATTGCTTTTGGTGGTGCCTTTGTACATATTACTATCTCTAGTATTTGGCGGTTTGAAGAAAAAGCCCACTCAATAGTTGCTGCCTTGAATAAACTTGAAAACCCCTTATAGCACAATTTAAAAACAAGTAGCCATATGAAGTTTAAAGCTGAAATAAATATAATGCCTTTAAAAGCACTGTTAGACCCACAAGGCAAAGCCGTTACATCTAGTATGAAAAATATTGGATTGGCAGAGATTGAGAATGTGCGTGTAGGTAAACATATTACATTAGAAATCGATGCCACAGACGAAGCCACTGCAAAAGCTAAAGTTGACGAAGCGTGTAAAAAATTATTGGCAAATCAAATTATGGAAAGCTACGATTACACGATAGGTAGCATATAAGTACGTATTAAATTATTTTTTCATGGAAAATATTTTTTTTTCTCACCCAACTGCCGTAGTTGACGAAGGTTGTAAAATAGCAAAAGGTGTAAAGATTTGGCATTTTTCGCACATTATGCCTAATTGCACTATTGGCGAGAATTGCAACATTGGTCAAAATGTGGTTATTTCTCCGGATGTAGTGTTGGGCAAAAATGTAAAAGTGCAAAACAATGTTTCTATTTATACTGGAGTAACTTGCGGAGATGATGTGTTTCTGGGTCCGTCTATGGTTTTTACCAATGTAATAAATCCGCGCAGCGCAGTAAATAGAAAAAGCGAATATGCTAAAACGCATGTAGGCACAGGTGCTACTATTGGCGCAAATGCAACTATTGTGTGTGGACATGATATTGGAGAGTTTGCCTTTATTGGTGCCGGAGCTGTAGTTACTAAAAATGTTCCCGCATATGCCTTGTTTGTAGGCAATCCTGCTAAACAAATCGGTTGGATGAGCGAATATGGGCATCGCCTAAGCTTTGATAAAGATGGAGTAGCAGTATGTTCTGAGAGCAAACAAAAGTATAAGTTAGAGAATGGTAAAGTGACAAAAATCAGCTAATATTTCCGTCCCTTATCTTTAAAAATCATATTCTTATTAGTAAATTTAGGTATACATAAAAATTATTTTTTGGTTCACAGTTCAATCAAAAAATTGTTTTTTAATACAAAGTAAATATGCCTATATACCACAAATTGGGAGATATTCCTCAAAAACGCCATGTAGTATTTCAAAGTAAAGACAACAAACATTATTACGAGCAGCTTTTTGGTACAGAAGGATTTAGTGGCATGTCGTCTTTGTTGTATCATGTACACAGACCAACTCAGGTAAAAGAAATTCTTGGCTCGAAGGATGTAAGTCCTAAAATTGCAATACAAAAAAACATTAAAGCGTTGCTATTAGAGGGGTTTAAAGTACAACCTAAGGCAGATTTTTTAGAAAGCAGAACAGCATTGCTTGTAAACAACGATGTTCATTTGGGGTTGGCTGCACCTCAAGAATCTACCACGTCTTATTTTTATAAGAATGCCGATGCCGATGAAATGCTATTTATACATAAGGGTTCGGGCACACTAAAAACGTTTATGGGGAATATTCCTTTTGAATATGGCGACTATCTTGTTATTCCCCGAGGCATGATTTACCAAATGGAATTCAACTCCACAGATAATCGTTTATTGTTTTTAGAATCGTTTGCACCAATTTACACACCTAAACGCTATCGCAATCATTTTGGTCAAATGTTGGAGCATTCGCCTTTTTGCGAACGGGATTATAAATTGCCTGTTACCATTGAAACCCACGATAAGAAAGGCGATTTTCTTATTAAAGTAAAAAAAGAAGGAATGTTGCACGATGTGGTGTATGCCACACATCCCTTTGATGTGATAGGTTGGGATGGATATAATTTTCCGTATGGATTTTCTATTCATAATTTCGAACCTATTACAGGACGTGTGCATCAGCCACCTCCGGTGCATCAAACGTTTGAGACAGATACGTTTGTGGTATGTTCATTTTGCCCTCGCTTGTACGACTACCATCCACAGGCAATTCCGGCACCTTATAATCACAGTAATATAGATTCGGACGAAGTATTGTATTATGTAGATGGTGATTTTATGAGTAGAAATAATATTAAACAAGGTCATATAACATTGCATCCAAAAGGTATTCCGCACGGGCCGGCACCGGGTGCAATGGAACGCAGTATCGGTCAGAAAGAAACGCAAGAATTAGCAGTAATGGTAGACACATTTAAACCATTAATGGTTACGGAAGCTGCCATGGGAATTGATGATGGAAAATACTATAAAAGCTGGGTGGAGTAGGGAATTATGAATTAAGAATTAAAAATGTTGAATGTTTAAGTTATAAGTACTTTTGGTAATATACAATATGAAAGGTGTACACACTTACATACCACTTACTAATAAATGCAAACTAATTATACGATGTCAAAAGAAATAAAAAACGTAGAATACGGATTAGAAAAAATATTCGAAGGTGCACAAGATTTTCTTCCACTTCTTGGTACTGATTATGTAGAATTTTATGTGGGGAATGCTAAGCAATCGGCCCACTTTTATAAAACAGCTTTTGGGTTTCAATCGCTTGCGTATGCAGGACTTGAAACTGGTGTTAAAGACAGAACATCCTATGTATTGGCTCAAGATAAAATTAGGCTGGTGCTTACAACTCCGCTTAAGAGCGATTCGCCAATAAATGAGCATTTAAAAAAACATGGAGATGGTGTAAAAGTAATTGCACTGTGGGTAGAAGATGCTACTAAATCATTTGAAGAAACCACTAAACGTGGTGCAAAACCTTTTATGCAGCCTACTGTAGAAAAAGACGAGCATGGAGAGGTGGTACGCTCCGGCATTTATACCTATGGCGAAACAGTACACATTTTTGTAGAACGAAAAAATTACAAAGGCACATTCATGCCGGGGTACAAGCCTTGGAAGTCGGATTATAATCCAACGCCAACAGGGTTGAAGTTTATCGACCACATGGTGGGGAATGTAGGTTGGGGCGAAATGAATCAATGGGTAAAATGGTACGAAGATGTAATGGGATTTGTAAACTTTTTATCGTTTGACGACAAACAAATTCATACCGAATACTCGGCATTGATGAGTAAAGTAATGAGCAACGGAAATGGACGAATTAAATTTCCAATTAACGAGC
The DNA here is from genome assembly GCA_017303975.1 of Bacteroidota bacterium. NCBI lineage: Bacteria > Pseudomonadati > Bacteroidota > Bacteroidota bacterium. The sequence goes on along the minus strand of JAFLBG010000010.1, from coordinate 20,446 downwards.
CTGCAGAAGGAAAAAAGAAGTCGCAAATAGAAGAATATTTAGATTTTTACGAAAGCCCCGGAGTGCAGCATATAGCAGTTGCTACAGACGATATTATAAAAACAGTTTCTGAATTGCGCGCCCGTGGGGTAGAGTTTTTATCAGCACCACCACATGCTTACTACCAAGAAATACCGAAGCGTTTGGGTAGTCACATGAGTATAATGAAAGAGGACATTAACGTGTTAGAAAAACTAGCTATTCTTGTTGATGCCGATGAAGAAGGATATTTACTACAAATATTTACCAAACCTGTAGAGGACAGACCTACCTTGTTTTTTGAAATTATACAACGAATGGGTGCACGTGGGTTTGGAGCCGGAAATTTCAAAGCATTATTCGAATCTATAGAACGAGAGCAGGAAAAGAGAGGCACGCTGTAGGTTAGGCAGGTTTTTTTACCAATATTTTCTAAATTTTGTTAGCTATACTAGCGAAACTTAAATTCTTATTGAATAGTTCAAATGAATAGTCTGTGGTCTCTGAGCTAAACGAGTCATTAACCTATGGAAGCATAGGTTAATGACTACGGTATAAAACTGCTAGAAAATTTCATCTCGCGATTTTTGTTTTATAATCAATTTGTGAAACCGACTTTTTAAGGGACGACTAATTTATCTTAATCAACTCCACTTCAAAAATCAAATCGCTTTTTGGAGGTATTGCACCAGGGTATCCTTGTTCGCCATAGGCAAGGTTGTATGGAATGTAAAATTTGTATTTAGCGCCTTCCTTCATTAGTTGCAAGCCCTCTGTCCAGCCTCTAATAACTTGATTTAATCCAAAATCAATTGGCTTACCACGTTGCACACTGCTATCAAAGATGGTTCCATCAAGAAAAGAACCGGTATAATGCACTTTTACATTACTCCCTTCAACAGGAGTAGCCCCTGTACCTTCTTTTAAAACGATATATTTAAGTCCTGAAGCTGTAACATTGGTAAATTCCTTCATTAATTTTTCTGCGGCAGCTTTTGATTTTGCTTCTTTTTCCAATGCTTTTTTTGCTGCATTGGCCTGTTCTTCCACAAATTTCTTGCTTGCATCAAATGCCTCTGCTTCTTTACCTTTGCGCAAAATAATAAGACTAATAATCGTATCGTTCATTACAATTTTATTAACCACATCTTGCCCTTCAATTACATGTCCAAAAACGGTATGTTTGCCATCTAGCCAAGGTGTAGCAACATGTGTGATAAAAAACTGCGATCCGTTAGTGCCAGGACCTGCATTTGCCATACTTAATATTCCGGGGCCGCTGTGTTTTAATGAAGTGTCAATTTCATCTGCAAATTTATAGCCGGGATCTCCAGTGCCAGTACCTAAGGGGCATCCACCTTGTATCATAAAATTGGGAATTACACGATGAAATTTTAATCCATTGTAATAAGGTGTATTCTCAGGCTTTATATTGTTTTTTATACTTCCTTCTGCTAGTCCTATAAAGTTTGCTACCGTTAAAGGTGTTTTCTTAAACTCAAGGTTTGTGTAAATAATTCCTTTGTTAGTTTCGAATTTTGCATAAATTCCGTCTGCTTGTTTTTGTAGAAATTCTTTATCCATTTTGGTAAGTTTTATTTTTTTAGGTTTACTAGATGCAACAACACTAAAAGATGTAATTGCCACTAATAATATAATTACTTTTTTCATGTGAAAGATGCGCTTTTGTGTTTAACTAATTTGAGAAACTATGCTTCTGTTGCTTGCAGGTTATGCGTATTGAAATAATGCTTTACATCTTTAATTTTAGATGGATTATTTACATAATCTTCAAACTCTGCTCTGAAGTGACGAATAGCACTAGCCACAGGCCATGATGCAGCTTCTCCTAGAGGACAGATGGTTTTACCTTCTATCTTGCTTTGTATATCCCAAAGTAAATCTATATCTGCTATTGTACCATGCCCCTCAACTATCTTATGTAAGATTTTCTCCATCCATCCGGTTCCTTCACGACAAGGAGAGCATTGCCCACAACTTTCGTGATGGTAGAAACGAGTAAAATTCCATAAATTTTTCACAACACTTGTTGTTTCATCCATCACAATAAAACCTCCGGAGCCAAGCATGGTGCCAGTTTGAAAACCTCCATCACTCAAACTTTCGTATGTCATTAGGCGCGGCTCACCTTTAGCAGTTTTCAAAATTAATTCCGTTGGAAGTATAGGAACAGAAGAACCTCCGGCAACAACGGCTTTTAATTTTTTTCCATTTTTTATTCCTCCACAGTAGGCTTCCGAATAAATAAATTCTTCTACAGGTACACCTAACTCTATTTCGTATACTCCGGGCTTATTAATATGTCCACAAGCAGAAATCAACTTTGTTCCTGTACTTTTCCCAACTCCAATTTTAGCGTATTCATCGCCTCCCATATTTATAATGGGTACAACAGCAGAAATTGTTTCTACATTATTCACTACAGTTGGTCTTCCCCAAACACCTGCAATAGCAGGGAAAGGAGGTTTTATTCTAGGATTGCCTCGTTTGCCTTCCAATGATTCTATCAATGCAGTCTCTTCACCACAAATGTAAGCTCCACCACCTGGATGAACATACAAATCTAAATCGAAACCGCTTCCTAAAATATTTTTACCAAGATAGCCCGCATCGTAAGCCTCTTGTATAGCTTTTTCCAGAATATGAAATACATACAACATTTCGCCTCGTATGTATATATAAGAAGTATTCGCACCTAGAGCAAAACTTGAAATAATCATACCCTCCACCAATAAATGAGGCTTGTGTTGCATTAAAAACCTATCCTTAAATGTTCCAGGTTCACTTTCGTCTGCATTACAAACCAAGTGTCTTGGCACTCCCGGAGGCTTTGCAATAAAACTCCATTTCATGCCAGTCGGGAAACCGGCTCCACCACGACCTCTTAAACCTGATTTTTGCACCTCAGCAACTACTTCTTCGGGTTTCATTTTTAAAACCTTTTCCAATGCTTGATATCCGCCATGTTGCTTATAAACAGGAAGTGTATCTATGCCCTGTGTATTTATATTTTCTAACAAAAGTTGTTTGCCCATACTTTTTGTTTCTTGTTTTGGGTTTATTGTTTCAAGTTGTCAATTCTTATTGTCATTCCCACATAAAAGGGAATATTGTTTCTACGCCTTTATTTTATCCTTTGCCCAATGGGATACCGGTTCTGTTACTGTTGCACGACATTCATTTAAGATACCATCCATTTTTTCAAATGTTATATTCTCATGGTATTTCTCTCCAATTTGCACAACAGGCGCTGTTCCGCACGCTGCAAGACATTCAACCGTTTTCAATGTAAACATCCCATCAGCAGTAGTTTGTCCTTCTTTTATGTTTAATTTTTTCTCTAAATACTTCACTAAATCTTCGGCACCTAACAACCAACAAGGACCAGTCCTGCAGACTTCTATTAAACATTTTCCTACAGGTTTTAAATTAAACATACTGTAAAAGCTCGCTACTTCATACACCTCAACCGGTTGAATTTTTAATAAGCTCGCTACGTAATCCATTGTTTGTGAACTCAGCCAACCTCCAAACTCTGCTTGTGCAATATGCAACACCGGCAGTAGCGCGGATTTTTGCTTCCCTTCTGGATAGCGTTTAATTATTTTGTTTACCAATTCTAAGGCTTCGCTTGAAAATTTTATTTCCATAAACTTTATTTCTTATTTTGAACTTCGAGTTTTGAGTTAAACAACTCATAAACACGAAACACATTAAACTATTTTACGCATCCAATTCCCCCGCAATCACATTCATACTACTCATAGTTAGGATAGCATCACTTAGCATACTTCCTTTAATCATTTCAGGATACGCTTGGTAATAAATAAAACAAGGTCTTCTGAAATGCAAGCGGTACGGGGTTCTGCCGCCATCGCTGATTAGATAAAATCCTAATTCACCATTGCCGCCTTCTACTGCATGATACACCTCACCTTTAGGAATTACGGTTTCTCCCATAACAATTTTAAAGTGATATATTAACGCCTCCATGCTGCTATAAACCACCTCTTTGGGTGGCAAATAAAAATCAGGAACATCCGCGTGATATACTTTATCTTTTATTTGCTTCACTTTTTCAATTGCTTGCTTCATGATGCTTAAGCTCTCCCACATTTCTTGTTGGCGCACCATAAATCTATCGTATGTATCTCCATTTGTTCCTACTGGAATTATAAAATCAAATTCTTCATACGATGAATATGGATTCATTACGCGCACATCATAGTCGACTCCTGCTGCACGAAGATTAGGACCTGTAAAACCATACTGCAATGCGCGTTCAGCAGCAATTGGCCCACAACCAATTGTACGATCCATAAATATCCTGTTTCGCATCAAAAGATTTTCAAATTCTTTTAAAACACCAGGTAACTCATTCATGAATTTCTCTAATTTCTTCCAACAGGTTTCAGAAAAATCTCTTTCCAATCCTCCTATACGCCCAACATTAGTAGTTAATCGAGCTCCGCATATTTCTTCATATATCTCATAAATTTTCTCACGCTCTTGAAACACATATAAGAAACCTGTCATTGCACCTGTATCTACACCAATTACACTGTTACAAACTAAATGATCTGCAATACGCGCCAATTCCATAATTATTACACGTAAATATTGCACACGCTTCGGAATCTCAATTCCTGCAAGCTTTTCAACCGTCATGTGCCACCCCATGTTATTTATAGGTGAAGAACAATAGTTCAACCTATCAGTAATTGGAGTTATTTGATTATATGGTCTGCGCTCTGCAAGCTTTTCAAACGCCCTGTGAATATAGCCAACTGTAGGTTCTGCTTCCATTATAATCTCACCATCCATTTTCAATACATTTTGAAAAATACCATGTGTAGCTGGATGCGTGGGACCAAGGTTAAGTATCGAGTAATCTTTTTCTTTTATTTCTTTGTCGGTAATCATAAAAAAACATTTTCAAATTTTCAAATCAGCACACTTTCAAATTGTATTATCGTCCAAACATCTTGTCGTTCTTATCGGTGCGGGTATCGTCTTCTAGTGCATATTCTTTACGCATTGGATGATAATTCATCTCATCCATATTTAATATTCTTCTCAAATCAGGATGCCCTTTAAATTGGATGCCAAAAAAATCGTACTCCTGACGCTCCATCCAGTTGGCTGTAGGAAACAAATCTGTTACAGTAGGAATAGAAGTGTCGTTCTTTGAGAAAAATGTTTTTATGCGAATACGCCAGTTTTTAGGCATATTATGCAATTGATACATTATGCCAAATTCTTGTCCCTCGTTATCTGGAAAGTGCAATGTGCACATGGTAGTTAAAAACTGGAATTGCGTATCTGCATTCTCTTTTAAAAACTGCAATATGTCGTGAGCTTTTTCTCTTGAAACAACAAACACCGGAAAATCGTAGTGCTGTTCAGCCGAAATAATTGCATCGCCAAATTGCGTTTTTAATTTTTCGTGTATTGTTGTTAAAAGTGTTGTATCGGTTGTAGTCATACTAAATTTTATAATTTATTTGTTACATGCCGTATTTAGCAAGCAAATGAGCGTATTCAGGAGAATTTCTTCTTCTCAAACTTTCGTTGCCAACCATATTTTGGATTTGCATTATTCCATCAATAACCTGCTCCGGTCTTGGAGGGCAGCCTGGAACATATACATCTACTGGTATAACTTTATCAATACCTTGTAAAACACTATAGGTGTCGAATATTCCACCACTTGAAGCACAAGCACCCATTGATAGAACCCACTTAGGTTCTGCCATTTGTTCATAAACTTGCCTTAAAACAGGAGCCATTTTTTTTGCGATGGTTCCCATTACCATTAGTAAATCTGCTTGACGAGGAGAAAACGAAAGTCGCTCGGAACCAAATCTTCCTAAATCGTAATGCGATGCCATTAATGCCATAAACTCAATGCCGCAGCAAGAGGTAGCAAATGGCAGTGGCCAAATAGAATTTTTTCGTGCTAAGCCAACGGCTTTATCAAGCGATGTGGCAAAGAACCCTGCACCTTCGTGTCCATCGGGTTTTTCAGCTATGTGTATTTTGCTCATAAATTCGGAAGAAAGTTCTAAATAATAAATACTAAAATTCTAAAAAAAATACTTCGAGTTGATTCGTGTAATCATTATCAAATTGGTATTACTCCCATTTTAGCGCCCCCTTCTTGATAATGTAGGTAAAGCCAATCAAGAAAAATGCAATGAATAAAAGCATTTCGAAAAAAATTGCAGGTCCGCCTTCTGACATTAACTCCTTAAAATTAACTGCCCATGGATACATAAATATTACTTCCACATCAAACAACACAAAAAGAATTGCGACTATAAAATATTTTATAGAAAATGGAATGCGCGCATTGCCCTGCAACTCAATACCACACTCAAATGTGTCGAGTTTTTTTTTGCCTTTTAATTTTGGTCCAAGGGCGTGTGTTGCAAACATAGTAAGTCCAACAAAGCCTAGTGCAATAATTAATGTTATTACAATTGGAACATAATCAATAAATGCTTGAGACGTGTGCATAAAATTCTATTTAATGAATAACACTAATTTAACTAATAATGTTCATTAAATGAAAAATACAGATATAACTTAATTAATGATTTTTGCTGAAAAGAAATTGGTTAGAAATAGAAAAGGTGTACTAAGTAGTTAGTACACCTTTTCTATTTTGTTTAAAAAAATTATTTTTTAATAAACTCCCCGGTTTTATTATCGTAGTTTATGTAATAAACACCTTTAGAAAGATTTGAGCAATCTATTTGTTTATTTGTACCTCTTTTTACCACATTTCCATATTGGTCAAAAATTTCGTACATAGTTTCTTCAGAAAAAACGAGCTCTTTAGAAACCTTTTGTGGAGAGAATGTAATTTCCGATTTTGAAGACATGTAATCAACAGGTTTGGAAATTCGAGCTACGTTAGAATAGTCAACTTGTTTTACTTTAAATTGATTTTTTCCTGAATGTGGTGTTATTTTAAAGGAATATGAATTTTCAGACGGTGTTCCATTGCCTTCTACTTCACCAACTTTAACCCATTTATTCCATCTAAACTGTTCAACTATATATGGAAGTTTTCCGTTCTCATTCTTTGCTGTCCACTTTAAAACTTCGTCTTTTTCAATCTTCATACTTACAATCTCAAAGGAACTTTTTGGTTTTAAAACTTCCGGATTTAAAACGCGTGGCTTGCAATCGTCTTTATGCTTAATTTTCACTTCAATTCTATCTCCTAGTTTAAATTGAAAATTTTTAAAATCAACTTCAAAGGCACTTGAGTTAATCTCGTCAGTTGTTACTTGGTCGTTTACCGTAACTTCATATACGCAAAAACCTACTCCGCTTCCTGCAAAAGGATTGTTCACATACAAATTTTTTCCTTGATAGGTACCTTCTAACACAATTACTCCGCCTGCAAAGGCTGTATTTAGTGAAGAAATCAGCGCAACTAAAACTATAACTATTTTATTCATGTTATCCTTAAAATCAATTAGATACGATATCACAATATTAAAATTCTATTACAATAAATCAAAACAATTTACTAAAAACATCTTGAATTTTTTAGTGGTCTTGTTTTTAAATGTACCATAAAGATATATTTATTTCTTAAACTACAAAATTAGGCTTCAACTTTCTTTTGTTGGCGTTTTCGTTCGTTTTCATCTAAGTGGATTTTTCTTAAACGAATTGATTTCGGTGTTATTTCTACATACTCATCAGATTGTATATATTCCATAGCTTCTTCCAACGAAAAATTAATTTTAGGGGCGATACTCATTTTTTCATCGCTGCCTGAAGCACGCATATTTGTTAGTTTTTTCCCTTTAGTAATATTAATTACTAAATCGTCTTGGCGAATGTTTTCTCCAATAACTTGTCCAGCGTATACTTCCTCTGTAGGTTCTACAAAAAACTTACCTCTGTCTTGCAATTTATCTATGGAGTATGCAACTGCCGTGCCAGTTTCTCCAGATATTAGCACACCTGCAATTCTTGATGGAATTGGACCTTTCCAAGGTTCGAAAGCTTTAAATCTATGGTTCATTACCGCTTCTCCTGCAGTAGCTGTCAAAATATTGTTTCTTAAACCTATTAATCCACGAGATGGAATGTTAAACTCTAAATGTACCCAGTCTGCTTTTGGTGTCATTACAACCATTTCGCCTTTTCGCTGACTTACAAATTCAATTACCTTACCGGATGTTTCTTGTGGGGTATCTACGTATAAAATTTCTACCGGCTCATGTTTAACACCGTCTATGTGTTTGATAATTACTTGTGGTTGCCCTACTTGAATTTCGTAGCCTTCTCTTCTCATTGTTTCAATTAGGATAGACAAGTGCAGAATACCTCGTCCGAAAACCATGTAAGAATCTGGAGAGTCAGTTTCTACCAATCTCATGGCAAGATTTTTTTCTAACTCTTTGAATAGTCTATCTCTCAAATGGCGTGAAGTAACAAACTTACCTTCTTTACCGAAAAATGGAGAATTGTTAATTGTAAAGAGCATACTCATAGTAGGCTCATCAATATCAATTGGAGGTAATGCTTCCGGATTTTCAAAATCGGCAAGTGTATCGCCAATTTCAAAACCTTCAATTCCAGTAACTGCACAAATATCGCCAGCTTTAACTTCTTGTACTTTTTGCTTTGCCAAACCTTGAAAAACAAAAAGTTCTTTAATTCTTGATTTTATTATTTTACCATCTCGTTTTACGAGTGATACCGGCATATTTTCCTTTACTAATCCTCTATACACACGTCCTATGGCAATCCTGCCAACAAATGTGGAGAAGTCTAACGATGTAATTTGCATCTGCAAAGTACCTTCATGCATAGGCGCAGGTGGTATTTTTGCAAGAATAGTATCTAATAAATAAGTAATGTCTGTGGTTGGGGTTTTCCAGTCAGGTCCCATCCAATTGTGCTTGGAAGAGCCATATACGGTAGGAAAGTCAAGTTGATCTTCCGTTGCATCTAAGTTGAAAAACAATTCCCAAACATTTTCTTGTGTTTCATCCGGACGACAATTTGGTTTGTCTACTTTATTTACAACCACAATTGCTTTTAATCCTTTTTGAAGTGCCTTTTGCAATACAAAACGTGTTTGAGGCATTGGTCCCTCGAACGCATCAACTAATAGGATTACGCCATCAGCCATGTTTAATACACGCTCTACTTCTCCACCAAAGTCGGCATGGCCCGGAGTGTCGATAATGTTTATTTTTACACCTTTGTATGTAACAGAAACGTTCTTCGCTAGAATGGTAATTCCTCTTTCGCGCTCTAAATCATTGTTGTCAAGGATTAGCTCGCCCATTTCTTGATTTTCTCTAAATAGTTTTCCTAGTAATAATATCTTATCTACTAGTGTTGTTTTACCGTGGTCAACGTGCGCAATAATGGCAATATTTCTGATACTTTGCATATATAATTGTTAAGATGCGCAAAACTACTATAATTTTGCAATAAATTACCATTCCTAAGCATTAAAACAACAGTATGTTAAAGAATAATAAAGCCAATTCGCTCATAAATGAAACAAGTCCATATTTGTTGCAGCATGCATATAACCCGGTAAACTGGTACGCTTGGACAGAAAGTGCGCTTACAAAAGCTGTTGTGGAGAATAAATTGATACTTATTAGTATTGGCTATTCGTCTTGTCATTGGTGCCATGTGATGGAGCGTGAGTGCTTTGAGGACGAACAGGTGGCTAAACTAATGAACGAACATTTTGTGTGTATAAAAGTAGATAGAGAGGAGCGTCCGGACATAGACCAAGTATATATGGCGGCTGTTCAGTTGATGAGTGGACAAGGAGGTTGGCCTCTTAATTGTTTTGCATTGCCCGATCAAAGACCTGTATATGGCGGAACTTATTTTCCTAAGGCAAAGTGGATGCAAGTATTATCTACGTTGGTGGACATCTATAAAACAGAGCCCGGTAAAATGTATGAATATGCAGAACGCTTAACAGATGGTATAATCAAAACAGATAGCGTTGTACGGATTGAACAAACAGAAGGATTTGATATATCTATTTTGAAAGCCTGTATGGATAATTGGAGCGTAAGATTTGATGAGGAGTTTGGTGGACCGGCAAAAGCACCCAAATTTCCGTTGCCCAATAATTACATTTTTTTAATGCGTTTGGCAACTCTAAACAAGTATAAAATATCATCCAATATTGCTTCTTCTAGCCCTAATGCAATTGATTCGCCCAAATTACTAGAGCACGTTTTTTTGACACTGGATAAAATGGCAATGGGCGGCATTTACGATCAACTTGGAGGTGGGTTTGCGCGCTATTCAACGGATATGGAATGGAAAGTGCCACATTTTGAAAAAATGTTGTATGATAATGCACAGTTATTATCGTTGTATGCAGAGGCTTTTCAGTGCACTAAGAAAGAACTGTACAAAGAAGTAATTGAGCAGACTATTTTGTTTTTGACAACAGAAATGAAGTCGGCAGAAGGATTATTTTATAGCGCATTGGATGCAGATAGCGAAGGCGTGGAAGGAAAATATTATGTGTGGACTAAAAAAGAGCTTGAAAATGTATTGGGGGAAAATTATTTATTGTTTGCAGATTATTTTAATGTAAATGAATTGGGCTGTTGGGAGCACGATAATTATATTTTGCTAAGAAATGCTGAGTTAGTAGATTTTGCGGCACGGCAAAATTTGTCGGTAGCACAAGTGCAAGAAAAAATAGAAAATGCCAAGAAAAAATTGCAGCAGGAAAGAAATAAGCGTACAAAGCCCGGATTGGACGATAAATGCTTAACCAGTTGGAATGCGCTGCTACTGAAAGGTTTTGTAGATTCTTATTTTGCCCTGCAGAATGAACACTATTTGCACAATGCTTTGCAAATAGCAGCGCTGATAGAGCGTAGTGTAAAGATGCCAGATGGTGGATTATTTCATTCCTACAAAAACGGGAGCGCAACTATAGAGGGTTTTTTAGAGGATTATGCATTTGTGGTGGAAGGATATATTGCATTGTACGAGGCCACCGGAAATGAAGAGTGGGTAGAGAAAGCAAACAGTTATGTTTCGTATTGTTTCGATAATTTTTTCGATTCTGCTTCCGGAATGTTTTATTTTACTTCCATTAAATCGAAAGCATTAATTGCCCGTAAATATGAAGTGTCTGACAATGTTATTCCTGCATCAAGCTCTTCCATTGCGAAATCATTGTTTTATTTAGGCAATTTACTAGACAATGAATATTACCGCACTGTAAGTTTGAAAATGCTAAACAATACAATCCCTTTATTAAAGGAATATGGCTCCGGATATAGCAATTGGGGCATCTTGTTGTTGCAACAAATTTTTCCGTTGTATGAAATTGCAATTGTGGGGAATGATGCAAAAAAAAATATTCTGGAGTTTTCTAAAAAATATATACCCAACAAAATGTTTATAACTAGTAGTAGTGTACAAACAAAAATTCCTTTATTAAAAGATAAATTAGAGGCAAAAGAAAACACCATATATGTTTGTACCAATAAAACATGTAAATATCCTACACATACTGTTGATGAAGCGCTTAGGCAAATCCACAATTAACTATTATTTTCTTTTTTCTTTTTTGCTTGGCGGACATCCGTTGTTTTCACAATTTGTTTTTTCGCCTAATCACTTGAGTACTTCTCCTAATCAAGGCTTGGAGTTTAACCAGTTTGAAAGAGCAGTTGTGCAAAAAAATAAAGTAAGAGCGATAAAAATAAATTACGCTGTTAAGCCCGATAATCAGCCTATTAAGGACTATAACTTTTACGACCAGTTCTTTTTTAACGAAGAAGGTCAGCTTATTCAATCCATGAGAGTTGAAGAAAGAAAGATTGTCGGAAAGGACGATGAGCAAGGCAATGGACGTAAGCATATTGTCAGCGATTCATCTATTACCTATTACCATTATAACAAAGAAGGTAATTTGCAAATAAAACGTACGCGGCTAGAAACCGGCTTTACTAGTTGGTATTACGAGTATAATGACGGAGGTTTTGTCTCAAAACTTACTAATGTGCGAGAGCAGAATGTTGGTAACCACATAACTAATTTTATTCCATCAGCACAAGTTGTTATTTCATTAGAAACATTTGCTTACGAGCGTTTGCCAAACTATCAGTTTAAGGTAAAATGTTTTAATGACGAGAGTAGGATATATAAAGAGATTATAAAATATTTTTCTGACGATAATTTACTTTTGCGTGAAACCCACGATTTTTCAATAGGTTGGGTGCATTTAGAAAATATATATTCTTATAATACCAAGAAGCAATTGACCGAAAAGGTTTATTCGTCAAATGCAAGTGGAGATATGAACGAGAAATACACTATTGGTTATACAGAAAATGGTCAATTAAGTATAATTAGTAAATACAAAAGCAATGAACTAGTGTTTCAGGATAATTTTATTTTTTATGATAATGGACTCTTGAAATCACGATTGTCTAGAGATGAAAAAAATAAGAAAATAGATATTTATAAGATTAGCTACTATTAATGTGTGCGGCTTAGCGCGCCAATGCGATTAAGTTAAAGAATTTGGGCACGAAGTAAACATGCCCGCCTACTGCAAAGGATTCTCTAGTTTTTTAAAAATAACATCAAGTAGTTGGCGTATAGCGTGCAGCTCTGTTGCTAAATCGAGGTTGTTTTTCTTTTTGCTGTTTTTCTTCTTGCCGTATTTTGTTCCCGAAGATTTTCTATGCGCAGCTTGTTCTTCATTGGCATAGGTTATAACAACAGACGGAGAGTAGTATTCAAAGAAATTATAATTAAGTGCATGCGATAGTTTTCTAAGTAATTCGGCATCAATAGATTTTCGTTTGTAAATACCGGCAATGTTTTGTTTGGAGGTGTGAACTAATTTGCCCAACTCAGTAGGCCCCATGCGCAGCTCTTTGGCTCGCTGCCGTATTTTTTCTCCAATGTGTACGCCCATCCCACAAAATTGAGAAACACATGGACTTTTTACACTTTTATTTGTATGTTTAATATTTACATTGTAAATTATATATTTACTATTTTGTAAAAAGCAATTTGTAATGATTAAACGTCCTAAGGAAATTTGGATTTTTATTATTCTTTGGTTTATTCTAGGACCAATAAGCATGGTTTATTGTACTATTACAGGAGCTGTAGTAATGTGTTTTGCAGAAATTATATACTGGATTTTTTTAGGAAATACCATTATTAAAACTCTTTTAGGCTCTCAATTAGTAGGTGTTGGTGGTGTATTAGGTGCTGTAGTTTGGTTTGTAATTGTTTGGCTTCTTATTCACTACATTATACCAATAATTTGGGGAGCAAATGCAATAAATAGTTATAATGAAGATATTGAACTGGAGGCGGAGTTAATGGCGAAGCGGAATAATGAAATAAAAACAGATCAGGCAAAGCGCTTAAATTTAGAAAAGGAATCTCTGCACAATAATAATGGAGATGTTTTAAAGCAACTAGAGCAGGTCCTTCTTTTAAAAGAAAAAGGTGTGCTTACGGAAAGGGAGTATGAATATCAGAAAGAAGAATTGAAAAAGAAACTATTAATTGGGGATAATAATTTAGAGATAAAGGGTGAGGGCAATAATGAGCACAAAGAACAAGGGGCTAATGCCGAACAACCTTCAATACCTTATTTGCCTCATGAGAGAAAAGATTCTAGTGGCATTAGCACCATAGTTGCTCTAGGCATCGTATTGTTTTTAGTCCTATTTGCAATAATCTGCTTTTATTTTTCAAAGAATTACAAATCTGCATCAGCCCCCTCAGTCTCTGAGACAACTTCAGAAATAAAACAGGTTGAGAATGATACGATTCAACGGAATATAGCTTTAAATGTAACTCACGAAAGGCAATTGCAAGATAAATCATATGGTCAGAGTTCGCAACGGGACAATAAAAAATTAAATAATAAAGATAGATCTTTAGAATTAGAGCTATCGGCAATTTATTCAACAGATGATTTGTTAACAAATGAAAACATTGTAAATATAGTGTCTTCCAAGGGGATTTATACTCAAAAAGCCTTGTTTGATTATAGCTATATACATGAGCACTTCATGAAATATTTTTGTAGCGAAGAAAATTTACGCGAAGACGTATATAGTTTCTCTTGTTATGGGGCAGAAGTAGGGTGTTGTTTGGTCGAGGTATCGGCACTTGATGATGGATACAAAATTAAATATAGTTGGCAATGTTGTAATCAATAAATGTATAATGAGTAAAGGTTTAAAAATATTTATATTTACATGTATCTGCGTTGTACTAATTTCATGTAAAGAAATTTCAATCAATAATACGACTGAGTTATTATCGGATGACTTCGATTCATTTATTGGAGAATGGATATTGTGCAAATCAAATCCAAGCTTGATTGCAGAACGTAAGCTGCCATTTGTTGGCGAAGATTATTCAACAAATCCAGCAATAGAAGTACAATTAACAATTTCCAAAACAGGAAATACTTATAAAACGGAATATCTTCTAACTATTACAGAAAAGGGAGAAACAAAAAGAATACTTGTTTCAGAATTGCTAAGGAATAGTCTTAGAAAAAATCATGGTTTAAATATTAATGCTGATTCTGCAATGATGTATATTGCTAATAGCGACAAAAACTTCCTTATCAACCAAGTAAATGTTTTAAAAAATATATTTCTTATTGAATACGTAGAAAATGATAAAATGCTCTGTGATAGGATGTTTGGCTGTTTTAGGAGAAAGTAGTTTAACTTTAATATTATGAAAATGAAGAATAAGAATATTGTTAAGCCGTCAGAAACGGAAATTGCTCGATATGTTCAGATGTGGTATTCCGAAGAAAATAAAAATTATATTGAACAAGAGAGTGCGCTCAAAAAACTATTCTTGATTACGTATCCTAATAATATAGATTTAGATGATGTTTTAATAAAAGTATGTTCGCTAAATGATTTTTACAGCACTCATATTTTTTCACCATTTGCTGTGGCCAAGCATATAATTTCTCTTGATATTGACAGGAAAATTAAACAAGGAGATCTTGGTATAGTTAATAAAATTGCAATGGTAAAAATGAATGGAGTGCAGAAAAATTTTTACTCATTCGCAACCAAATATTGCAGCCATCATTATCCAAACTTATATCCTATTTATGATTCCTATGTAGGGAAAATACTTTTGCACTTTAAAAAAGAAGATTCGTTTTGCGAGTTTGGCAAAATAGATTTAAAAGAGTACACAAAATTTAAAAACATTCTATTAAGTTTTCGCACATTTTATAATCTTGAAATTTTTACATTAAAAGATATTGACAGATACTTGTGGTTAGCAGGAAAAGAGCATTTTAGGAAAACTTATTAATTGATATGAAGTAAAAGTTCGCGCTAACTAGGGCATAAAAATCTTTTAATGTCTTAGATTAATCGATATACTTCAGTTGTTTTATGAGGTGATTCGTGATTATCAAAAACCACCTCTGTTATTTCATTATCTATTAATTCGATTAGTTTAGAAGGCATACAATAAAAAGGAATTAAAATTGTATTCCTTTTAATCTCAAATAAGACTATATTATTATTCCATTCTATACCTTTAGCTTGAACCGTCTGAATATCTTTATTTTCTATAAGCAGAGACTCATTTAGTTTTAAAAAATTCGTATCATCTAAGTGCTGTCCCTCAATTCTCTCAAAATATTTTATTGTATGATTCTTAAAAAATTTCAAGTAATTAGTTTTCTTATAGACGAAATATATGCCAGCATGATAATCAATTTTTGTTTCACCAATAAACTGATAGAGAGATTCCGTATTTATTCTTCTGAAAAAATTGTCCATTTTTTATTTTTTAAATATTCCAGTACTTATTCCTGTACTATAATCAAACCCATAATTTATAGCATTCATTTGAATAAAGTCCAATTCACGCTTATAGAATCCAGTTCTAGAATTAATTGGATCACTCCATATTACTATTTCGTCTCCTGTAGGCAGCTAAGCTGCAGCGTTGCATTGTGTGCTGGTGCTTAATGCCTTAATGTTTTTATTAGATAAGCTTGTTTCCTTTTTGTAGGCAAAGTTATTAGCTTGTTTGGTATGAAGTAAAATTACGCGCCTACTGAGTTGAAAAGCTTACTGGTTACTTTGTCGACTATCGAGGGTTAAATCACACTTTGCCCTTCTATATAACGCTGAATTGTTCCAAGAACAAATAATATATTTTTTCTACTGAACCACTCTACATTAGATAATAATGGCTCGAAAAGCAATAAACTTATTTCGTTATTATCAACCGTAAATTTAAAGCTCAAACTGCCTCTATCACTTAGTAAGTAAATTGAATAATTTTTGTATTCATATCTCAAATGAAAGTACATGCCAAAATTTTCATCTTCCTTTAAGAGCCACTCGTTCATGTTGTTTTTTAAAAACTCATTTATTACCTCTTTCGCATCAGAATAGCTTAAAAAGAACTTATTATCAAATAAAACATTATTTACCATATTGTTTTCCATAAATTATTTCCTAGATTAGTCATTGTTCCTCCAAGACCTCCTTTACTTAAAGGAAGGGGGGGGGTAATACTTGAAGGAATTGGTTTCATGAATGAACAACTTCATTTTGAATGAATTCAATTCTGCTCCAATGACAGTCACAAATCAAAAAATTATCCTTTATTGTAAATCCAGAAATATCGAATCCCTTTAAAATATCAATTTTTGCGTTTACCTTAAAATACAATTGGCGAAAATGATAGTCTTCTAGTTTGCTTTCTAAAGTCTTATATCCAATTTTCAAAATCTCTTCAATAATTTTATTGATAGGTTCACATGCGGGGCATTTGTCAATTATTATTTTCATTATTGTAATGGAATTTCTTTTACAAAAGTTATTTTATTAGCAAAATCATCAACAAACCCTTTAGGCAACTAAGCTGCAGCGTTGCATTGTGTGTTTGTGCTTAACCTCTGGAGCTACTCCATTACAAAAAGTTTCGAAGTATTCTTTAGTGGCCCTTTATTTATAAATGTAGCGTCTTTTTGAGCAGATAAAATTTCACTTTTAGATAGCTTTTTTTGAACATATTTTATTCTTTTGATATTATTTTGTTGAACATCTTGGGCGCAACTATTTTTATGCTCATTATAAACAAGAAACCACACATAGCTTAAGTAAAAATCTTGTTTTAAAACAAATCCATCCAAATACATTATTCCCAATGAATTTCGGACTTCCAAAACTCTATTATAAGGGTCATCCATGCTACCGATGTTTTGGCAAGCTATTTCAAGTAACAATACAACTGCACTATCTATTTTTCTACTATCATAATACATAACATATTTATTAAACATACACTCAATATTTTTCCTTTTAGCACAGCTATCAATAAAATTTATTAATGCCACTTCACCATAACTACTATTTATATGGTCTAAATAGGCTCTGTCTATAATTTGCGTAAAACCTTTTTGAAAAAACATAAAGACAGAACAAAAAAAATAAAAACTTAAATTCCTTTTTAATTTCATCTATTATTCATTTAGAATTTATACTACTATATGTTTACATTATTCACAGTATAATGTGCACAGCTTGTGCAGTCTTCCCAGTAGGTAGCTAAGCTGCAGCGTTGCATTGTGTGTTGGAGCTTAGGCCTAATTTTTTTATAAGCTCCAGCTTATTTATTTTTGGAAGCAAAGTTATATGATAGTTTGGTATGAAATAAAAGTTCGCGCTTACTAGGGTACTCCAAAGGCTTCCATCAAGTAATAATGTTTGAATAGCACCTCCTGTAGTTGAATATCCCCTCTGTGTGGTAGGAGCTATTATAATTCTATAGGTTGTTGCTGATTGACTTGTGGTAATCTTATAATCGCCACTCATCACTAAAACAAAAGTATGTATTTGCCGTTAATTGCTTAAAAAATGCAATCTAGTAATCGGTATTCAATAAAATTACATTGCATTGTTTTCTTTGTCTAGTATATCATACAAATCACTAATTCTGTTTTTTATTAAATAACTATTGTCAGCTGAAAAAGAAAATTCATCTAAGTAACGATTGGCGCTTCGCAAAAACTCTTTTAAATTTTCTTTATCACTCTTATTAGAATAAGCTACAAACATACTGTAATACTTATTCAAATAATTTAAGTATTCTAAAGCTGATTTGTTAAGCTTAGCTTCGTTTGCAACTAATTCTAATAATTCATTGTATTGTTTTTTAAATAATTCTGTTTCTACCATGGTAATTGAATTTGTTGTACGGAATTTTTAAATGAATTATCCCCCGTAGGTGCTAAGATTTTCTTAGTACCTTTTAATTTTTGTAAGCTTTGCTTATTTTAAATAAGCCCATCTTACAAGAACTGTTGCGCACTAAGCCCAAGACAAATAGCATAGCTTCAGCCCTGCCTGGAGGTAGGTTAGCACGTGCAGAATTATTGATTTACGAGATTTTTCGTTATAATCCTTCTATTTCCTTCAACAACTCTTCTCTAAAACCTTCATTTATTTCGTAATAAAGTACATCATTGATAAACTTCATTAAATCTTTTCCATTAAAAATAGTTCGGGCAAGCTTTAACGCTTCATATGCTAAAATTTTATCAAGTCTACCGCTTATTGCCTCTATCCCTTTATTGTAACCCATTTCGTAACGCAAAGCTTCTATTTTAGTCAATATCTTTTTGATCAATTCAACATTTGATAATTCCTTCTTATTTATAGCATTTGTTGAACTTATAATTAAATCAAATTTTTCTAATACCGATAATTCTGAAATTCGATTTAGATTATTTTCTATATAATTAATTGTATTCATCATAATTATTGATTAGGTATAATAGTCTTAACTTTTAGAGGAGCACTCCATTTACCTCTATCAATTACAAGCATTTGTTTTCCCCCTCCAGTTGTTGTGTAGGACTTTTCCAATGTATTAGCTATTGTATTTTCAAATGCTTTTGCTTGTTGAGTTGCAGTAATTTTAAATACATCATATTCAATTGAGTGGCTTATTAATGGTAGTCCTAGTCTTTGCTCAATATTTGAGGCGGTTTCAAGAGCTTCATACTCTGATTTTGTCATAAAAAAAGGAGTATAGGGGGTCACACTCTCTCCCTTAGGTACTATTTTATATAGTTCATCTCCAATATTAAAATGCTTTTTTAATGGAACTGAACTCCCTGAGTTTATTAATTCATTTAGATATCCCTGCTTAGTTGCATTATCGATAGCTGTTGGATATTCACCCAACATCTCCGTATAGATTGCATTTGGAACATCAATTTGTTTTAGACCTTGAGACTTAAAGTTTAAAATATCAAAGGGTCCATGTTGTGATTTTAAATTATTCAACCAATTAGTGCGCTTAGTAAGCAAATCCCCCATCATGTTTACCTCCCTCCATCCTACATTCTTACCCGCATCTTCTAAAATCTCTAATTCTCCATGTTTAAGGGTGTTGGAAGCATCATAGAAATCAACATTGTTTATCTTTTGCAATACTTTTGTATTGCTGGCTGTACTCGGCATCCACTGAATTGGCCGTATCGCATTTTTCGAAATATCGAAAACCGCGATATTTACATTTAAGGAAGTAGTTAAATAAAATATCTTGGCTTGCTTGGTAATTTTGTAGCTCAATTTTGAAACAGCCTTATTTACCTTACCAAACACCTTAGGAATTTTAGAAAGTAGATTAGCCGTCTTTTGAATTGTAATTCCCCCCTTTAAAATTGCAGCTCCACCATCGGTTAATACTGCAGAGGCAATATCAAAAACTAATTTACCTTGATTGTATCTGCAATGCGGTTGAAAACAAGTAGTACTATCCCACCAATTACCCAGCTCTTTATAAATGGCCGTTTTGACAGATGCTCTATAAGCATTATCTGTTGCATAGTTGTAAATAAACGTCCCTGTTTCTCCAATTTTTTCATTTAATTCATAACACGATGGCGTAACCACTCCTGCAGGAGTCATGCACACACACAACTGAGCAATTGTAAAGACACTTTTAATCGTATTGTAAGCTCCATCGATAATTCCGGAAATTAAAGCTGGGTCGCCTTGGGGATTGTAAACATATTCATTTTCCCACCAGCAAGGAGGTATAATGCCATCGTGTGCAAGATATTGTGTATAACAATTATTGCCCAATGCTGAGCGTAACCATGAATCGAAAAACGCAGCATCTTCATCGCTATCGCCCCAGTTGTAAATAGGATTAGGGCTATGAATTTGCTCCCACTCCATCCTCGTCAACTCTTCTCCAGAAGCGTAGTCCATGAGCAACCCCGAAGAGCCTTGTGTTATTTGCGGGAACGGATGCTCCAAACCAAAGGCTCCATGCGCTAATTCGTGTGCCAGAGTTTTCACATCGGCAGTTTGAGAAACAAATC